>JAYUCN010000834.1:0-7755 GCA_043740335.1 Planctomycetota bacterium | reverse complement strand
TGATCGCGTGCGACGGCTATGCGCCGTACGCAGCCGAACGGGACCTCGTCGCCAACGACGAGCACAACCTCGGCGAGGTGCTGCTCGAGCCCGGCAGCCGTCTGCAGGGCCTCGTGCAGGACATCGGTGGCATGCCGGTCGCCAACGCCACCGTGTTGCTCGGCGAAGAGACGGACCTCGACCTGTTCGAACCGCTCGTGCACTCCGGGGCCGACGGCAGCTTCCGTATCGCCGGCGTGACGAGCCGTTCCTCCCGTCTCGTCGTGCGCGCGAAGGGCTTCGCGGCCCGCACCGTCGACTTGCAACTGCCTGCGGACGTACTCGCCAGGTCGCCGCTGGTCGTGACCCTCGAACGCGGTTCGACGATCGAGGTGACGCTCGAGCCGTCTGCCGATCGCGACGGCGGCCTCGTGCAATTGCGGCGGCAAGGGCGGCTGCTCGCCAGTTCGGAGATTGGCGAGAACGGGCGGGCCTGGTTTCCGAACCGCAGTGCGGGCAGCTACACCGTGCAGTTGTTCGGCAGCGACCTGCCGCCGCAGAACGTGGTGGTCGAGGCGGCCGTGCCGGTCGTCAGCGTTCGGCTGCCATGAACACCTGGCGTCCGCTTGTGCGTTGTCGCCGCGCCCGCGCTGGGGCAAGCTGTCCGCATGCGCCACGCCTGGTTGTTGCTTGCCGTCCTGCCGTCGACTGCGTGCGGTAACGGTGGTGGGGAGCAGTCGGCAGTGCCGCTGTCCTACGAAGAGCTGTCAGGCGAACTCGTCGTCGCACGTTCAGGTTGCGGCCGTTGCCATGCCTTGCCCGACGACACCGCAGAGCGACTCTTGCCGATCCATGGCCCCGCCCTCGCAGAAGCCGCGGGTTTCCATGCCGCCGACGGCGGCGAAGCGTTCTTGCGGCGGCACCACGGTGGCGATGCGGCGACCGACCTCGCCGCTTGGGTGCGTTCGTTCGGCACGAGCACGCCGCTCGCTGCTGCGGTGGTGGTGCCCGCGGACATCGATCGTGGCGAACGCCTGTTCCGCGAACTCGCCTGCCAGGCATGTCATGCGCCGACGGCCCTCGAGGCGCTCGCGGCCCGCACCGACCACCTGCACATCGCCACGTTCCTCGCCGATCCCGCCAACCATCGCCCCGGCGTCGTGCACGACTTCCGGCTCGCCCGCGAAGAAGCATCGGCGCTTGCCGCGTGGCTGCTGCGCAGCCAGGACTCGTCGGCCGCGACGGCCGAGGTACCGGGCTTCGCCTGGGAGTGCTTCGAAGTGCACATCGACGACGCGGGACCACCGGACCTCACCGGCGTACCGGTCGCCGCGCGCGGCACCGCCCCGCGCATCGAGGCCAGTGTCGGCACGCGCGAGGACCACTTCGCCCTGCGGTTCCAGGCGACGCTGAACGTGCCCGCGACTGGCGAATGGACGTTCACCTGCGGCAGTGACGACAGTTCGTGGCTCTGGATCGACGACCGCATCGTGGTCGAGAACGAAGGCCTCGCACCGCATCACAAGAAGCACGCTACGCTGCATCTCGACGCCGGCTTGCACACGCTGCGCGTGCTCTACACGGAAGCCGAAGGCGGGCAGAGTCTCGAAGTCCTGTGGCAGGGGCCCGGTGTGTCCGAGCAGGCGATCCCCGCCGATCGCGCCACCGCGACGAGCCGGGCGCTCGTGCCGCCGCAGTCGTTGCCCGCGCCCGACCCTGCCGCCGTGCAGCGCGGTCGTGCACGCGCGCGCGAACTTCGCTGCGACGCTTGCCATGCGATCCTGGATCCGGAATGGCTAGCACCGCCGCCGCTGCCCGCCCGCGCGTTCTCGGCTCTCGGCGCGGGATCTTGCCCGAACGCGCCTGGTGCCGCGGCCATCCACGCGGCCGCCAGTGCGGGCATGGCGAAGCCACACGACGCGAGTGCGTCACTCACCACCGCCCTGCTGCGCGATGGCTGCCTGTCGTGCCACATCCGCGACGGTCGCGGCGGGCTGCGTCCCGCCGTGCGGCAGGGACTCACCACCGTCGAGGACCTCGGCGACGAAGGCCGCTTGCCCCCGGACCTCACGGCCGTCGGCCGCCGCCTGCGCCCGGCGTGGATCGAGAAGGTGCTGCGGGAAGGGCACTCCGTGCGGCCCTATCTGCGCGTGCGCATGCCGCGCGTGCCGGCCGAGCGCGCGGCTGCGTACGCCGCGTGGTTCGCCGCGGTCGATGGACCGGTCGGCGACGACGAACCGCCGTTCTCGGTGGAGGCCGTGCAACTCGGCCGACAGCTCGCCGGCACCGGTGGCCGCAACTGCGTGACGTGCCACCCGTTCGACGGCAGGAAGGCGCTCGGCCCGCAGGGCATGGACCTCGCGTTCCAGCACGAACGGCTGCGACCGGCCTGGTTCCGCGAGTGGCTCCTGCATCCCACGACGCTGCGGCCCGGCACGCGCATGCCGGCCCTGTGGTGGCAGGGCGACGACGCGGATCGCCGCGAGATCGACGCGCTGCGCACGTGGCTCTCGCTCGGGGTCGGAGCCCCGCTGCCTGCCGGACTCGTCGTCGCTCCCCGTGCGTTGCTGCTCGAGCCGGCCGATCGGCCCGTGCTGCACGGCGCGTTCCTGCAGGGTCTGTCGGCGCGCTGTGTCGCGGTCGGTTCGCCGCTGCGCACGCACTACGCCTACGACGTCGAGCACGCGCGGCTGGCATGGCTCTGGCGCGGCGCGTTCCTCGACGCGGAAGGAACCTGGAGCGGTCGCGCGGGCAAGCTCCTGGTACCGAAGGGACAGGACTGGGTCGTGCTCGAGGAGCTCGGGGTCAGCAACGAACCGGACCCACCCTCGGGCGACAGCGGCTATCGCGCCGTGCTCGGCCGCCGACTCGACGCCGATGGCTATCCGATCTGGCGCGTGCTGGTCGGCGGGGCCGAGTTCGAGGACCACGTCCGGCCCCGTCTCGCCGTGGGCGGCAGCGAGGTCGTGCGCACGTTGCACGTCAAGAAGGGCACGCTGAAGATCGACATCGCATCGATGAGCGGCAAAGCGCGGCTCGAAGTCACACCAGCGAACGTGCGAGAACTGGAGCCTGGCCAGAGCCTGGAGATCGTCTACCGATGGTGATCACGCTTGCGTTGTTCGTGGCGCTCCTGCCCCAGGAACCTGCGTCACCGGCTCCGGTCGCTGCGCGCCCGAATGCGGACGAAGAGCGCTACGTGCAGATCGTCGACGTGCCGTTGCCGAAGGACGTCGTGCTCGAGGTCGGCGGCCTCGCCCAGCGTGGCGACGAGCTGTTCGTCTGCACGCGGCGCGGCGAGGTTTGGCGCATCACGGGTGCCGAAGGTGAGAACCCGAAGTGCACGCTGTGGGCCGAAGGGCTCCAGGAACCGCTGGGCCTGCTCGACCACGACGGCTGGCTCTATTGCGCGCAACGCGGCGAGCTGTCGCGCCTGCGCGATGTCGACGGCGACGGTCGCATGGACGAACTCGAAACCGTCGCACAGGGTTGGCCACTGTCGGGCAACTACCACGAGTACTGCTTCGGGCCGACGCTCGCGGGCGATGGTTCGTTGTGGCTCACGCTGAACAAGCCGTTCGGCGACGAGCCGTTCGGGCGCGCCGACTGGCGCGGTTGGGCGATCCGCATCCCGAAGGACGGCGGCAACAGGTACGCGAAGTACGGCGAGTTCGAACCCGTGTGCGCGGGCCTGCGATCGCCGGCCGGGGTCGGCACGTCGCCCGATGGCGAGGTCTTCTACACCGACAACCAGGGCGAGTGGTGTGCGACGAGCAAGTTCGCGCCGCTTGCGGTCGGCGACTTCCACGGCCATCCGTGGGGCATCGAGTCGTGCAAGCTGCCGGCGAGCCGCGTCGCGCATCCGGGCGAGATCAAGAGCGGCATCCGCATCGAGGAGGCGGCCCGCACGATCGCAAACTTCCGGCTGCCAGCCGTGTGGATCCCGTACGACCTGCTCGGTCGCTCACCCGGCGGCTTTGTCTGGGACACGAACGGCAACTTCGGCCCGTTCCGCGGCCAGGTGTTCTGTGGCGACCAGTACTCGTCCGAGGTGTTCCGCATGTCGCTGGAGAAGGTCGGTGGTCGCTGGCAAGGTGCTTGCTATCCGTTCCGTCGCGGCCTGAAGTCGGGCATCACGCGCGTGCTGTGGGGCAAGGATGGATCGTTGTGGTGCGGCCTCACGAACCGCGGCTGGGGTTCGCTTGGCGCCGCCGAACAAGGGCTGCAGCGGCTGGTCTGGCGTTCGGTCGTGCCCTTCGAGCTGCTCGAGGTCACGGCGCTGGCGAACGGCTTCCGTCTGCGCTTCACGTTGCCCGTCGAGGCGTCGACATCGCCGTCGAACTTCGTGGTGCGCAGCTGGACCTACGATCTGCACGAGGAGTACGGATGCCCGTGCCGCGACCCGCAGCAACACCGCGTGACGCAGGCGGACGTGGCGGCCGATGGCCTCGTGGTGGACCTGCAACTCGAGGACCTGGCCCCCGTGCGAGTCTACGAAGTGCGCTGCACGGGGTTGCGTGGCCGCGCCGAGGCAGCGGTCTGGCACGGCGTGGCCTGGTACACGCGCAACAGCGCGCCGCCGAACTGATGCCTGATTGGAATCCTCGGCGATGGCCGTCGCGCGTCGGCACCCGATCCGACGGTCGTGCCGATGGCACCGGTCGTTCGACAACGTGTCGATTTGACGCGTGGTGTGGCAGCCGGCCGCGCGTCTTCGCGGTGTGACGACTCCGGGATTCCCCTGTGTCCTTGCCTCAAGGGGACTTGCAAGAGCCGTCGATGTTTCATCGCTGGCGTTGCAGCGCCGGCCACATCGATGCGCAAAGGACGAGCACCACGGTTGCGACCACCGAGCCGGGCAGGAGCCCGTGCATGAGCGGCCCTGAGCCCTATCGGATCCTCGTCGTCGATGACAACGCCGCGATCCACCGGGACTTTGCGATCACGCTCGGCGGTACCGACGTCGACGAGGAACTGGTAGCGGCGGCAGCACTCCTGCACACCGTGCCGTATGCACCCAAGACCGCCAGCCGCTACCAGCTGGACTTCGCGACCCAGGGTCTCGCTGCGCTGCAACTCGCGCAGGCCGCCGAGCAGGAGGGTCGACCCTACGCGCTCGCGTTCGTCGACATGCGCATGCCGCCGGGCTGGGACGGGCTGCGCAC
This sequence comes from Planctomycetota bacterium, assembly GCA_043740335.1. GTDB lineage: Bacteria > Planctomycetota > UBA1135 > UBA1135 > UBA2386 > DASVAL01. The sequence goes on along the minus strand of JAYUCN010000834.1, from coordinate 2,611 downwards.
CGTACAGGAACTCTGGCGCCAGACGGAAGACCTGCACGTCGTGCTGTGCCTGACCTCGGGTGGCCGGGCGATCGCTGAAGGGGCGAGCCGGCTCGGTCACGCCGACCGCCTGCTCATGCTCAGGAAGCCGTTCGACGCCATGGAGATCGAACAGCTGGCAGCATCGCTTTGCGAGAAGTGGCGCCTCGGTCGCGAGGTCAAGCGCCAGATCGCGGACCTCGAAGCGGCGCGCGTGGCGGCGGAACTCGCGGCGCGCGTGAAGAGCGACTTCCTCGCCAACATGAGTCACGAGATCCGCACACCGATGACGGCGATCCTCGGCTATGCGTCGGTGCTGCGCGAGGAGGACCTGCCGCGCGAGCAGCAGATCGAGTTCCTGGACACCGTCTGCCGCGGTGGCGAGTACCTGTTGCGCATCCTCTCGGACGTGCTGGACATCAGCAAGCTCGAAGCGGAGCGAGTCGAGTTCGAGGCGGTGCCGTTCAGCGTGCTCGACGTGCTGCGCCACGGGCTGTCGATCATGCTCGCGCGCGCCAGCGAGAAGGGTCTGCGCATGGAGCTCGCGTGCGAGGGTGACTTCCCCGAGCACGTGACCGGCGACGCGACGCGCGTGCAACAGATCCTGCTCAACCTGCTCGGCAATGCGGTGAAGTTCACGAGTGCGGGGCGGGTCCGGATCGAGGCCCGCGCCCAACGCAACGGCCAGGCACTCGCGGACCTCGCCATCGTCGTCGACGACACCGGCATCGGCGTGCCGGCCGAAAAGCTGGCGCAGCTCTTCACGATGTTCACGCAGGCCGATGCCTCGACCACGCGCTGCTACGGTGGCACGGGCCTGGGCCTCGTGATCGCGCGACGGCTCGCGCGCGCGATGGGCGGCGACATCGAGGTGCAGAGCGAACCAGGCAAAGGCAGTCGCTTCACGGTCCGCCTGACGCTGCCGGTGCCCGACGGGGTCACGTGGAGCAGGCTCAGCCCGACGCGGGCTGAAGCCCAGCGTGGGCGCAGCGAACCGGTGGCAGGCAACCGGCTGGTCGGTCGCGTGCTGCTCGCCGAGGACTCACGCGACAACCAGATGTTGATCGCGCGGTATCTGGGCGCTGCGGGCGCGCAGGTCACCATCGCCAACGACGGCGCCGAGGCGTTGCAGGAACTCACGGCGGCGGCGTCGGCCGGCCGGACGTTCGACCTCATCGTCACCGACATGCAGATGCCGAAGATGGACGGGCCGGAACTCGTGCGCACGCTGCGCGCCCGCGCCTGCACGACGCCGGTGCTGGCGCTCACCGCCAATGCGCTGCCGGTGGACCGGCAGGCCTGCCTGGAGGCCGGCTGCAACGACTTCCTGACCAAGCCCATCGACCGTCGTACGCTGCTCGCCTCGTGTGCCCGTCTGCTCGCGGGCGGGCACGTCGTGAGCCCGGCGGAGGGCAAGGCGCAACCGCAGCCTTGACGTGGTGCGGGGAGTACCGCGGGCTCACCCGCTCGCGATCCGGCGTACGGCATCGACGAGCAGGGCCACGCCAAAGCCCGTGGCGCGATCGCCGCGGAACGCCGGGAAGGCGAGGTCGACGTGGCCCCAGCGGGCGCTCGTGCCATCGAGATGCCAGTGCACGAACTCCGCCGCGCAGCTCGTCTGCGCGTTGCTGCGGTTCTTGACCGAGTTGCGCATGTCGGCGATCGGGCTCTGGAACTCGGCACGGTAGAACTCCGGCGCGAACGGCAGCGGCCAGCACAGATCGCCGGTGGCGCGGCCCGCCGCGAGCAGGGCCTGCTCGATGGCTTCGTCGTTGCTGACGACGGCCGCGTGCAGGTCGCCCGTCGCGACGCCTTGCGCGCCGGTCAGCGTCGCGGCGTCGAGCACGATGTCGGCGCCGAGCACGCGCGCCGCGTAACTGCAGCCGTCGGCGAGCAGGAGCCGCCCTTCGGCATCGGTGTTGTTGATCTCGACGGTCTTGCCCGAATGCAGCGTGAGCACGTCGTCGGGCTTGTAGGCGGCAGGGCCGATCGCGTTCTCGGCAAGGCACAGCAGCAGCGAGATGCGGCACGGCGGGCGATGGCGCGCCAGCACCGCGAATGCAGAGAGCACCGCGGCGGCACCGCCCATGTCGCTCTTCATCGTCTCCATATGGCCGCGCGCCTTCAGGTGCAGGCCGCCGGTGTCGAAGGTCACGCCCTTGCCGACGAGGGCGATGTGCCGGCGGTGTTGCTTGCCGCCGATCGTCGCGATCACGAGACGCGGTGCCGAACGCGCGCAGCGGCCGACGGCGTGGATGCCGCCGAGCTTGTGGCGCAGCAGGGCATCGCCCGTGATCTCGCTCACGCGGACGCCGCGCAGCGTCTTGCACACCTTCTTCGCGGCCGCGGCGAACGCGGCCGGATCGAGCTCGGTCGGTGGCGTGTCGACGAGGTGCGCCGCGGCGCGCGCCTGTTCGACGATGTCGCGCGTTTGCCCATCGACGGGCAGCAGGGTGCCATTGCGCAGCGCGCATAGGATCGCGAGCGAACCACCGGTCTTCTGCTTCGTCTTGTGCGTGAACGTCGGCAGTGCCCTGCCGAGCGCGTTCACGGTGGCGAGCACGTGGGTCGCGTCGTCGAGCACGAGCAGGAC
>JAYUCN010000833.1:0-3201 GCA_043740335.1 Planctomycetota bacterium | reverse complement strand
CCCCGACAAGACCCCGAGTGACTTCGCGCGCTTCGTCAAGGAGGGTGAGGGCGGCCACTTCGACACGGCGATCACGACGTACCGGAAGGGTGACGTCGAGGTGATCCTGTTCGCCGCCGTGCACATCGCCGACCAGTCCTGCTACAGCAACCTCAACGACCGCTTCACGACCTGCGACGCGCTGCTCTACGAGCTCGTCGGCCCTGCCGACTACCGGCCCACCAAGGACCGCGAGGAGAGCGGCTTCAACCCTCTCGCCATGCTGCAGCACGGGATCAAGACCTCGATGGAACTCACGTTCCAGCTCGACGAGGTCGACTACTCACCGGCCAACTTCGTGCACGCCGACATGACGCCCGCCGAGTTCCAGGCGAGCATGGCCGAGCGCGGCGAGAGCATCCTCTCGATCATGTTCAACATGATGATGTCCGGCATGAAGCTGCAGCAGGAGAAGGCCCAGCAGGAGAAGACTCAGAGCGGCCAGGTGTCGGAGGGGCAGTCCACCGACCTCGTCAAGGCGTTCCGCAGTGGCGAGGGGCGGCACATGCTGCGCATGGCGTTCGCTTCCCAGCTCGAGGAGATCGAGTCCATGGCGATCGGCGGCAAGGGGGGCAGCACGCTGCTCGAGGGCCGCAACGAGAAGTGTCTCTCGGTGCTGCAGCGCGAGCTCGCCGCCGGCAAGAAGAAGCTCGGCATCTACTACGGGGCCGCGCACCTGACCCACATGGAGCAGCGCCTCGTGCAGGATCTCGGCTTCCAGAAGGTCGGCCACGAGTGGCTCGTGGCGTGGGACTGCACGAAGCGGCCCGATCTGAAGTACGACCGCGCGCTCGTGAAGTTGCGCCAGCAGTGCAAGGGTGAGTTGCAGGACCTCGCCGCCGCCGCGCGCGCGTTCCGCCGCGAACAGGGCAACGACAAGGTGCCGACGCCGCGCGAGCTGGCGGCAGCCCAGAAGGACGGCAAGCCTCGCTACGCGGGCCCGGTGCAGGATCCGTGGGGTCGCGACTACGTGGTCCGCAAGCGCCCGACCGGCTCGCGTTGGGAAGTCGCGAGCTTCGGCCAGGACGGCGAGTCCGGGACTGCCGACGACATGGTGGTGCAGGAACCGCGCGGCAGGTGAAGGCGGCGGCGTCGCTCAGCCCAACAGAGGACCGTCACCAATCCGCCTGCTTGCCGAGTTCCTTCGGTTTGCCCTTGGCCTGCGCGACGCCCCAGCCGGTCCAGAACGCGAGCCGTGCTATGGCTTCCATGCGCACGTAGTCGAGGTGGTCGGCGCTGTCGGTCACCTGGTGGTAGTCGGGATGCTCGCCGTCGCAGAAGAACACGACGGGCACGCCCTTCTCGGCGAAGTTGAAGTGGTCGCTGCGCCTGTAGTACTGGTCGCCGCTGATGAAGGTGATGCCGAGGATCTTCCCGAGCGCCACACCCTCGCGCACGATCGACGAGTACTTCTCGTGCTGATGGCTCGGCGTCACCTGCATGAGCGTCTTGCCGTCCTTCTCGGTGGCGCGCCCGATCATGTCGATGTTGACGTCGGCGACGATCTTGTCGAGCGGCCAGGTCGGGTGGTTCGCGAACCATTCGGAACCCCACAACCCCAGTTCCTCGCCGCTGACCGACAGGAAGACGATCGAGCGCTCGGGACGCGGTCCACCCTTGGCGAACGCCTCGGCGAGCTCGAGCAGGCCCGCGGTGCCGCTCGCGTTGTCGTCGGCGCCGTTGAACGTGTCACCGTCGAGGCGCCGCCCCAGGTGGTCGTGGTGTGCGGAGAACACGACGGCCTCGGCCTTCCTGCTGGTGCCCTCGAGTACGGCGACGACGTTCGTCGACGAGCCTTTGGGATCCTGCTTGACGACGATCGTGAGCCTGCCCGTCGCCTTCTCATTCACGATGCCGGTCTTGGGACCGCCGGTGTCGTCGAGTTCGATGCCGAGGTGCGTGCAGAGCAATCGGCTCTGAGCACCTGGCAGGACCAGCAGCGGCACGCGCAGCTCGAGCAGCTTGTCGGCATTGCCGTAGCGCAACTGCGGATGGTCGGGCAGGAGCCCGCGGTAGTTGAGCGTGTTGGCGAGCGAGGTCTGGTTGTCGAGCAGACAGACGACGCCGGCCGACGCACCACCCTTGGCCAGTTGTTCGGCGATGTGTTGGAAGCGCTGCACGGCCTGCAGGTCCTTGCCAGGACCACCACCACTGTCGGCACTGTGCAGCATGACCAGCGGGATCTTGCCCTCGAGCCCGGCGGCCACCTGCTCGGCGCCGCCGTTGCCGCACCAGACGAAGCGGCCCGCGAGGTTCACCTTGTCGCTGGCGCTGGCCGGCAGCACGGCGAAGTCGCTGTTCGCCTTGGTCGTGCCGAACGCGAGCCCCGTCGATGCGTCGAGGTAGGTGCGCACGAGCGGGTAGCTCTGCAGGAAGCCCTTCTTGTCGCCGAGCGGCTTGAGCCCGAGCTTCTGGAAGTGGTCGGCGACGTACTTGGCGGTCGCCTGCTGGCCCTTGCTGCTCGTGTAGCGTCCTTCGCGCGCGTCGTCGGCGAGCCAGTAGGCATGCGTGCGCAGGCCGTCGCGGTCGATGAGGGCGAGGTGCGGCGGGGCGCCTTCGGGGAGGGCCGCGGGCGGGCCGAGGTCGGGCAGCGACGGCGAGGCGGTGGTGGTACCCGGGGCAGGCGTCTGGGCCGAGATCACGGCGCCGCACAGGATGACGGCCACGAATGCGGCATGGGCGTTCCGCAGCATGGCGCGATGGTAGCGCTTGCCCGGTGGGGTCACGGTGCTGGTTGTTCCGGCCCGTGCAGATTCACGGGCTTGCCGGCCTTGCGCAGGCGCAGATTGAGGCACTCGACGCCGATGCTGAAGCCCATCGCGAAGTAGACGTAGCCCTTCGGGATGTGCATGCCCCACGCTTCGCCGACCAGCGTGAAACCGATCAGCAACAGGAAGCTGAGGGCCAGCATCTTCACGGTCGGATGGCGTTCGACGAAGGCGCAGATCGGGTTGACGAACACCATCATGACGGCGACCGAGATCAGGACGGCGGTCACCATGACAACGAAGTACTGACTGGCCATGCCGACGGCGGTGATCACCGAGTCGAGCGAGAACACGAGGTCGAGCAACGTGATCTGGAGGATCGTGCTGGCGAAGGTGACCGTCTTGCCGCCGCCGTTGCCGTGCGCGCCGTTCTCGTCACCTTCGAGTTTGTGGT
>JAYUCN010000832.1:0-3204 GCA_043740335.1 Planctomycetota bacterium | reverse complement strand
TGCGCGTCGCGAGCGGCATCCGCATGGACCTCGCGCGCTTCGATCCCGAATACATCGAGGACATGGCGCGCCACCATGTCGGCGGCCAGCTCAAGGTCGCCCCCGAGCACACGAGCGAGAAAGTGCTGTCGCTCATGAAGAAGCCGGCGACGTCGACGTTCGACGAGTTCGCGACGAAGTTCGCGGCGGCGAGCGAGCGCGCGGGCAAGGAGCAGTACCTGGTCCCCTACTTCATCGCCTCGCATCCTGGCTCGGGGGTCTCCGAGATGATCGAGCTCGCGCTGTTCCTCAAGCAGCGCGGCTACCGGCCGCGGCAGGTGCAGGACTTCATTCCCGCCCCGATGGACATCGCGACGTGCATGTACTGGACCGGCCTCGACCCGATGACGATGCAGCCCGTCGAGACCGTGAAGAAGCTCAAGGACCGCGAGGTGCAACGCGCGCTCATGCAGTACTTCAAGCCCGAGAACTGGTTCGTCGTGCACCGGGCATTGCTCGACGCGGGCCGGAAGGACCTCATCGGCGACGGGCCGTTGTGCCTGATCCCTGGCAACCCGCCGAAGGCCGCGCTGGAGGCGCGGCGCGACGAAGCACGCGGCGGACGGCCCGGGCGACGCGGCGACCCGACCTTCGTGCATGCGAAGGATGCGGGCGTGAAGTCACGCGGCGGGTTGCCGTGTGCACCTGGTGACGACGACGAAGACGACGACGAGCAGTAGCCTGCAGCCGGGCGTGCACTCCTCCGAACCAGAGCCCTACGCCCTGAGCCACCTGACGCGCACAGAAACCGGCACGTGGTCGGACGGCTCGGTCGCGTTCGGGAGCGGGACCTTCGGATCGAGCGTGGGCAGGTCGATGGCGTCCACCTCGAAGGCGGTGCCGTGCAAGACGAAGTCGATCCGGCGAGCGCGGTGGTTGGCGACGGCCGTCGCTCCGCTCGAACCCACGTGGGCGTCGCGCAACCCCGCGGCGAACATCAGGAGCATCGCGTCGTCGTCCGCCGACACGTTCATGTCGCCGCACACGATCCACGCCTCGGGATCCACGCCCCACGTTGCCCGGGCAGCGAGCAGGGCCCGCACCTGGCGCAGGGCCTGGCGCGCCTCGGGTGCCGTTCGCGGCGGGTCCCACCGCAGGTGCGTGTTCGCGACCGCGAACGCCCGCCCTTCGTGTTCGAGTCCGACCAACAACGCGACGTGCCCTGACGGCTCGTGACCCGGGGCGCCGTCGTCGTACTCGAGCCGCTGTGAGCGGCAAAAGGCGACGCGTTCGGCGCGAGCGAACGTCGCACAACCGTCCGGACGCCCCGACCCCTTGCGGACGAACTCGCCGCGCCAACCGTCGCCCAGCGCGCCAGTCATCGCCTGGAACAGCGCGGGCTCCACTTCCTGCAGACACACGACATCAGACCCGAGCGCGCCGATCCTGTCGACTACGCGCGGCATGCGCTGGCTCGCACGCAGCAGATCCCCGGGCACGTGCGGATAACGCGCCGGCTCGGCATACGCCTCGGCCAGGACGTTGTACGAGGCGACGGAGATCACCACACCCTGCGAGCATACCTTCGCCAAACCAGGACACCCGCGGCGGAAGAACGCGGCGACGACTTGGAGTGCGTTGCGGGTGGGGCCGCGGCAAGGTTGCACGCTCGACCGTTGCCGCACGGTCCTGTATCAACCACGGATGGCCGGCGACGCCCCGCACAGCACGTCCCACATCCTCCAGAGCCTGGTCACCAACGCCGTCATCGCCGCGATGAAGTCGACGGCGGCCTTCTTCACCGGTTCGGGCGCGATGTTGGCGGAAGCGATCCACTCGTTCGCCGACTGCGGCAACCAGCTGCTGCTGCTGCGCGGCGTCAAGGAAGCCCGGCGGCCGGCCGACGCGAAGCACCCGCTGGGCTATGGCCGCAACGTCTACTTCTGGAGCTTCATGGTCGCGCTGCTGCTGTTCACCGGCGGCGGCGTGTTCTCGATCTACGAGGGCGTGCACAAGCTCGGCGAACCACCGCACGTGCTCGAACACGTCGGCTGGGCGCTCGGCATCCTCGCCTTCTCGCTCGCGCTCGAGACGTGGGCGACGATCGGCAACGTCAAGGAGCTGCACCGGCGGCGCGGTGGCACACCGTTCTTCCAGTTCCTGCGCGACACCAAAGACAGCGACCTGGTCGTCATCTTCGGCGAGAACGCGGCGGCGGTGCTCGGCCTGCTCATCGCGCTCGTTGCGATCGGCTACGCGACCCTCACCGGCGACTCGCGCGCCGACGCACTGGGGTCGCTGCTCGTGGGCCTCGTGCTGGTCGCTGTCGCCGTGTTCCTCGCCGTCGAAGTGAAGTCGCTGCTGATCGGCGAGAGCGCCGATCCCGGGATCGTGCAGGCGGCGCACGAACTGGCGCGCCGCGGGCCGCACATCCTGGAGGTGCGCGAGTGCATCACCATGCAGCAGGGGCCCGGCGAGGTCGTGGTGGCGCTCAAGATCCGCTGCGCGCCCGACCTCCCTGCGGCGGCGCTGTCGCAGGCGATCAACGACTTCGAACGCGCGATGCGCGCGCGCTGTCCCGAGGCGAAGTACCTGTTCGTCGAACCCGATCTCGAAGGCGATTGAGCCGCCGCGGGCCGGAACCGATGCCCGAAGCCGGACGACGACGACCAGGACGACGAGTCGTAGCCAGCACCCGGGGGTGCACTACTCGGAACTAGGAAGCCGGGTTCGGCGACTGGACTTCCTAGTAAACGGGCCGGGATCGTGGAGCCGCGCTTCGAGGAGATCGGGCTCCAGTTCCGCGTGACGTTCCGGTTCGCAGCCGCCGCGGCGCTCGAGCCGAGTGACAGCGACCGCCAGATCCTCGACCTGCTCCGCGAAGAGGGCAACATGTCCACCGCCGGGATCGGGACAGCCGTGGGGCGAACGACGCGCGCCGTGCGCACTCAGCTCAACCGGCTGGTCGAGACCGGACTCGTGGTAGTGGTCGGTTCCGGGCCGAACGATCCGCAACGGCGATACCGATTGGCAGCGCGGCACTGAGCATCGCGAGGCTTGCCCGCGAACGGAAACCTGCGGACAGCAAGGAGCCGATCGTCGGCGTCACCGATGCACACGGCAGCTGCATCGCATCCCACCTGAAACTTGCGGCTCGCCGTGACGAAAACCGAGAACCGCCGCTTCGCCGGGCCGCGAAGACGACCTCTAGAAAGTGCCCACAGT
>JAYUCN010000831.1:0-3210 GCA_043740335.1 Planctomycetota bacterium | reverse complement strand
CGTCAACTGCCGGCTCCAGGGCTGGATCGACAACGATCTGAGCACCCTGCCCCAGTACGTCGCCGCCGCCGCCAAGGCGCTTGAGGTGACGATCCCCCACAACTATCCGGTGCTCGGCACCGATGCCTTCGAGACCGGGACAGGCGTGCACGCGGCCGCCGTCATCAAGGCCTTCAAGAAGGGCGACATCGAACTCGCCGATTCGGTCTACTCAGGCGTCCCGGCCCACATGGTCGGACTCGAACAGCGCATCGCGATCGGCCCCATGGCGGGCAAATCCAATGCGGCGTTCGTGCTCGAGCGCCTGGGCCTGCAACCCACCGAAGAACGGATCCAACGCGTCCTTGCCGTCGGCAAGTCGAGCAAGCGCCTCTTGACCGACGCCGAGGTCCGCCAGGCTGCCTCGTCCTGAGACGCACCCTAGTCGAGAGGCTCATCGTCAAGTTCATCGTCAAGTTCGATTTGCGAAGGTCCGATCCAGTCTCCGCACCGGAGGAGAATGGACCAAGTCCTCGACATGACCGTGGTGGAAGAGTTGCTGTCGTTCGCCGACGACGGTGACCCGGAGTTGCTGCTGGATCTGATCCAGATGTTCCTCGACGACGGCCCGACCAAGATCCAGTCCATCAACGAGGGGCTGGCCGCCGGCGACTTCGACAAGATGGAGCGCGCGGCCCACTCGCTGAAGGGATCCTCGGGCAACCTGGGCGCCCGGCTGCTGCAGGAAGCCTGCGAGCAGATGCAGATCGCGACCCGCAACCACAAGCTCGACGAGTCGCGTCGGCTCACGCCCGAGGTAGCCGCCCGGTTCGGCGAGGCCGAAGTCGCGCTGCGCAAGCTGCACACCAGCTACAAGTCCTGACCGGTCGAGTCAGGCGGTCGCTTCTGCACCCTTCACGACACCATTACGGGCCGGCTTCTTGCCCCCGGATTGCCTGGCTGCAGCCGCCGGCCGCGCGACCTCGCCGGGCTTCACCCTCGTTTTCACGGGCTCTTCGGCGGCGTGCACGTTGATCATCACCAGCGGCGCCGCCTCGGGCTCCCAGTCGGCCGGCTGATCACGGTAGATGCAGCGATGGCACTTGTGGAAGAACGTCCGCTGCCGGGCCAGGCAGACCTCGACCCCGATCCGGTGCGTGATCAGCGGAGAGGCGGAGCCTTCGACGGACGGGCAGAGTCGCATGAGATAGCAGGGCCGACGAAACCTGGTTCGGTGGCCGAAGGCGCCTAGAGTAGGGTTCCGGGGGTTCGGGTCAACGACGCGCAGGCCCGAGACAGCGGCGCCAGAGGTCGCGGCAGGTTGCCACGGCCGTCGGTGCACAGTGGCTCGAGCGCGACAATTCGAAGCACACGGCGCCGCCGTAACCACCTTCTTGCATCGCTATTAGAACACCATCGAAGTCGACGTCCCCGGTCCCAGGCAGCAGGTGTTCGTGCGCGCCGAGGTGCATGTCCTCAAGGTGGACCTGCGCCAGGAATGGTACTGAGGCCGCCAGCACGGCAACGGGGTCGCCTTCCCATACGGCGTAAAGATGGCCGATGTCGAGGGTCAGTGCCGGCGCTGCGGTTCCCAGGGCGGTGCTAACGCGATGCCACTCGGCGACCGTCTGGACCGCCATGCCGGGCTCCGGTTCGAGCGACGGTTCGAGTCCTTCGGCGCGGATGCGGGTGCAAGTCGCACGGATGCCATCGAGCATCCATTCGTCGCTCTCAGAGCCCGGCTGCCGATCGATGCCCGTCCAGAACGATACGACGCGCGCGCCGAGCCGATGGCCCATCGCCGCGACACGACCGTAGAAGTCGAGCCGCCGCTGCCGCGCCGCGGGGTCGCGGGTCATCAACGTCGGTTCGTGCTTCTGGCGCGGATCGAGCAGGAAGCGCGCACCCGTTTCCATGACGGGCACGAGGCCGAGGTCGCGCAACCGGCGGGCGATCTCGTCGAGCTCGCGGTCGCTCGTTCGGTCCGGATCGAGGTGGCAGGTGTCCGGCGTGATTGCAACCGCCTGGTAGCCGTGCTCGGCCAGCAACGACAGCGCATCGGGCAGTCGGTGGTTCTGGAGGCTGTTGCTGTGGTAGCCGAGCAGCATCGTGGTGCTTTAAGTGCCGCCGCCCTTGCGGACCTGATTGGTCAGCGTCTGGTAGGGCTGGAAGAGCTTCTCGAGCGTCATGTATTCCGCGGGCTGCTGCCAGTCGCCCATCTGCGCCTCCTCTTGCCAGGCAAGCGGCTTCTCGACGAGCTTCAGCCACTGGTCGAGCAGGTTCTTCGCTTCTCCTTGCTTGGTGCGCGCCTTGCTGTTGTCGCCCGCCGTGCGCAAAGCACTGCCTTCGTTGTAGAGCACCTTCGCCTTGGCGTGCAGCTCCGAGAGTTTGCCTAGAGTCTCCTGGGTCAGCGGGGGTGCCGGGCGCCCAGGGGCCTTGCCCACCTTGGCCGAAGCAAGCGGCACAGGCGCGACTGCCGGGGCCGTCGCCGGCTTCGCTGCGGCCGGCTGGTTCGGCGCCTCGGATGCCTTCGCGCCACCGCCCTTGTTCATCATGACGACGATCACGATCACGACGACGACCGCGATGCCGCCGAGGATCATCGGCTGGGAGTTGGAGGTGGACGAACTGGAGGTGCGACCGCCGCTGCGGCCGCGAGAAGGGGTGCGCGAAGCCATGGGAGGCCCGGCGTTCTACCCTTCCCGGCAGCAACCCGGAAGGGGTGGTCGAGACTCGCATGGCAGAAGCTGCTTCTTGGCGACCGGTCGGCGGCCAAAGACGCCGCCCGCGACGACCTAGCCCGCGAACAAACGGCCCTGCTTGGGTGTCGACTCTTGCGGCTTCTTGCCCTCGGGTGCTGGCTCGTCGCGCTCGAACCGCAGCTTGCTGCCGTCGAGGTAGTTCTTGTCGAGTTCGCACGCGAGCCAACGGCGCCCCTCGGCCTCACACGCTTCGCCCGTCGTGTTGCTGCCGGCAAACGGATCGACCACCAGGTCGCCCGACTCCGTGAGGTAGCGCAGGAAGAACTGCGGCAACTGGATCGGGAAGCGAGCAGGATGCGGCTTGATGCCGGCCTTCTTGCACCGCTCCATGTAGCGCCCGTTGCTGTCGTTGTTCCCCGCCGTGATGAGATTGCCAGGGATCGACCCACCGTTGTCAGTGAACTTCGTCGTGATCTTGTGCCCCGATGGCCGCTCCTTGGCTCGGTAGCCGCGCCGCAGCAACCGCAGC
>JAYUCN010000830.1:0-3216 GCA_043740335.1 Planctomycetota bacterium | reverse complement strand
CTGCTACCCGACCGTCGGCGGCAGTGGCGTCATCGCCACGGAGATGGCGCACGCCCTCGCCGCGAAGGGCCACGACGTGCACCTGCTGAGCTACGACCGGCCGAGCCGGTTGCGCCGCGGCACCGCCGGACTGCGCTTCCATCAGGTCGAAGTGACGGCCTACCCGCTGTTCCGCTACCCACCCTACGACCTGGCCCTCGCGACCCGCATGCTGGAAGTGCGCGAAGAAGCGCACGTCGACATCTTCCACGTGCACTACGCGATCCCGCACGCGGTCAGCGCGTTCCTCGCCCGCAGCATGTGCGGTGGCTGTCTGAAGTTCGTGACGACGCTGCACGGCACCGACATCACGGTCGTCGGCAGCGATCGCGCCTACCTGCGCCCGACGCGCTTCGCACTCGAACAGTCCGACGCGGTGACCGCCGTGAGCCGCTACCTCGCCGACGAGACGCACCTCGTGTTCGGCGTGCGCAAGGACGTCGAGGTGATCCCCAATTTCGTCGACGTGCAACGGTTCCGGCCGAACGGCCAGAAGCACTGGCACCAGCGCAACGACAACGAGCGGATCCTCGTCCACGCTTCCAACTTCCGGCCCGTGAAGCGCGTGGCCGACGTGGTGCGCGCATTCGCCGCGATCTCAAGCAAGGTGCCGGCCAGGTTGCTGCTCATCGGCGACGGTCCCGACCGAGAACACGCGTTGGCGGTCGCTGCCGACCTCGGCTGCAGGCAGAAGGTCGAGCACCTGGGCATGCACGACCATCTCGAGGACGTGTTGCCGCAGGCGGATCTGTTCCTGTCGGCATCCGAGACGGAGAGCTTCGGCCTGTCGATGCTGGAAGCGATGAGTTGTGGCGTGCCGTGCGTCAGCACCGCAGTCGGTGGCACCGCCGAGGTGCTCGGTGAGACCGGGCGTCTGACGCCGTTCGCCGATCCCGACGCGATGGCCCGCGCCGCCTTGGAACTTCTGCAGGATGGCGACCTGCACGACCGCCTGGCGCAGGCGGCGCGCGCGCGCGCCGTCGAACTCTTCGCTACGGACACGATCGTGGCGAAGTACGTCGAGCTCTACGAGCGCGTGCTCCGGTGAACACACTGCCACCGGCGGAGCCGACCGTGTTCTGTGACTTCAACGCCGGCGGTCCGGCGAGTGAGGAAGTGCTGGCTACCTTCCTCGAGATCGAACGGTCCTGCCCCGGCAATCCAGCGAGCGTGCACGCGACCGGGCGCCGGGCCCGTCGCGTGCTGGAAGAGGCGAGGGCTCGCATCGGGGCAGCCCTCGGTGTGGTCGCCGCGGACGTCGTCTTCACGAGCGGGGGCACCGAAGCTGCCAACCTGGCGGTGCTCGGCCTCGGGGATCCTCGGCTGCCTGTACTCATGGGAAACACTGAGCACCCGGCCGCATGGGAACCTGGTCTCGTACGCGGGATGCAGATCTGGTCGGTCGACGCGGACGGTGTTGCCATGGTGAGGGCACCCGAGCTGCCGGTCGGGCTCGTCAGCCTGGTCCATGCCCAGAGCGAACTCGGCACGCTGCAGCCGGTCCTGGCAGCAACCTCCCTCGCGGATCGGTTGGGGGTGCCCTGCTTCGTCGATGCCGCGCAGACGCTCGGGCGCGTGCCGCTCGGGCCGTTGTTCGCGACCTCTGCCATCGTGGCGTTGTCGCCACACAAGGCCGGTGGACTGCGTGGACATGGCGTGCTGCTCGGTCGCGACCTGCACCGCCGGTTGCGACCGCTCCTGCGCGGTGGCGGACAGGAGTTCGGGTTGCGTCCAGGCACCCAGAGTCCGGCGCTGGCGATGGCCAACGCCGTCGCGATCGAACGGGCCGTGCACGAACAGCCGGTGCGCAGTGCGCACATGCACCGCGCTCGCGCAGCGTTCCTCGACGGACTGCGCGATGCGGTGGAACATCGGGTGTTGACGCCGCTCGCGAACAGTGTGCCAAACACGGTGATGCTGCACTTCGCGCACGTCGACGGGCGCAACCTTCTGCCAGCCCTGGATCTGGCGGGGGTTTCTGCCTCGCACGGATCCGCCTGCTCGTCCGGTGCGCCGACACCGCCGCGCGTGCTCGAGGCGATCGGTATCGAGGCGATCGAGGCACGTGCTTGCGTTCGCTTCAGCTTCGGCTGGTGCTCTGACGACGCGTCGATGCGACACGTCGGCGCGCGCACCGGCTCGGTCCTGCAGCGCTTGCAAAAAAAATAAAATCGCGCGTGCGTCACTCGCTGTGAGCTGCACGCGCTCCAAGTCGTTGCTGTTCGTGGGCGAGCGAACAGCGACCGCGAAGAACGTGTGCGCAACCGTGTGAACCATCGCGCAAAGTTGTGCGTGTGCTCTTGCAAGACTCGATGCGACCGGTAAGAACTCGATCGTCAGTCGAAGAACTGCGCGCCCCGGAATGCCTACCGCGGTCCTCAGTTCTTCAGAGCCAGTCTTCGTCTCGTCCAGTCCGTCTCGCAGAAGACCCGCCACGTCTCGAGTCCATGGGGTCTCGAGTCCATCGGGTCGCGTGTCCTGAAGGACTCCCACATGGTTGCCACCGGTTGGGTCACGACCGGTTGGTTACTCCCGGTTGGTCACTACAGGGGCCGCTCTGTGCCACTAGTCTGTACGCAGCCGACCACCCCTGCCCCTCGAGTCAACCATGGTGGATACCTTCCTCCCTGAGCCGACGTCCTCGCTGACTGAGCGAGAGCTTCTCCGGTCGCTACTGCACCATCTGGGCTCTCGCGTACGCCGAGAGCAGCTGGAGACCTGGTTCCGGTCGCTCGACGTGCGCCGGGTGGAGGAGCACGAGATCGAGCTCTCGGTGACGAGCCAGTTCGTGCGGGATTGGCTGCAGAAGAACTACCTGGGTCTCCTGCAGGAGTCGATACGGGCACTGGGAGGACCGGGGGGACTGGGCGAGCAGCAGCGCCGTATCGTGATCACGCACCGCGAAGAGGATGGTTGGGACAGCCTTCGCTTCCTGCAGCCGACGGCACTCTCGACAGCCCCTGCGCTTCCCCTCTCTGGGAAGACTGGGAAGACTGGGGAGACCGGGGAGACCGAACAGGTCCTGCGCCTTCGGGACGAGCGTCCGGGGTCGATGAACTCGCCGACGGCTGGTTCGCCTTCGGGACATGGCTCGCCTTCGGGACATGGCGCCGCGGGAGCGACCCAGCGTCGCGCTGGCAGTCCGCTCAACCCAAACTACACGTTCGATCGGTTCGT
>JAYUCN010000829.1:0-3219 GCA_043740335.1 Planctomycetota bacterium | reverse complement strand
GCTGCTGGTAGCTGCGCGTCTCGCCGAAGGGAATCGTGCGCAGCGCGTTCCACGCCGCCAATTGGAACGGTGTACCCACGGGTGCGAGCGCCAGCTCGAACGAGCATCGACGGCCGTCGAAGTACTCTTCGAGTTCGCGCACGACCTGATCGCATTGCCCGCGGTCCCGTCGCATGTCTTCGGCCTCACGGGCGGGCTCGTGGTCGCCGGGCAGGTGGAGCCGTACGAGGGCGCCGTCGTCGCGCACCACGAGTCGCAGGCTGCCGATCGGCGACGAGAGCGTTCGGGCGAAGAGCGTCATGGAGCAAGGACCATAGCTGACGCGCGACCCGGACATCAGCGCACGGGCACCGACATGCGCACGACGGGTGCCGCGAGTTTCTCCGCCGCGGGCTCGCCTTCCTGCAGATGGAAGAACGGTTGCGCGAGGATGGCGCCGAGAGCCGTGAGTCCCTGCGCTGCCAGCGCATCGCGCAGCAGACGCTCCCCCGCGGCCAGCCTGTGCTCGAGGTCCCCGTCCGGCGGATAGACGACGAGCCAGCGCCCGGCGGGCACGTCGCGGATCCGCCAGTCCTTCGGGGCCGTGAAGGGCTTGCCGCCTGCGCGCTGCCGGAACGGTGCCGCGAGCCAGCGCTTGCCGTCCTCCTGCCAGAACATCGGGAAGCCGGGGATCAGCTGGTCCTGGCGCACCAGTTCCTCGTGCAGCGGCTTGTAGGCGGCGACGCGCGCGGTCCAGTCGCCCGCGTCAGCGACGCAGACCCAGCGTGTGGCGAGACCGTTGGCGAGGAACGGCGTCGGCGACTGTGGTTCGGCGCCGCCACTTCCGGGTGCGGCAATGCGCGTGTGCGTGCCGGCGGCGTTCTTTGGTTCGGTCGGCAGCGCGAAGAAGTCCGGCGTCCAATCGAGTCCACTCTGGTCGAAGCGCACGACACAGACGCCGAGCCCGTCGAGTTCGGCCTTCTTCACGATCCACGTCGACGAGGTGCGCAGATAGTCGAGGATGCGCACCTGACCGTGGCTGCTCGAGAGCATCGCGGGCAGCAACGTTGCGTCGCGCAGGCGCAGCATCCACGCTGGCCCTTCGGGTTCTGCGAGTTCGAAGTCGCCGAGCGGCAGGCGGCGGCAACCGGTCGCGCGATGCAGTGGACTCAATGTCGCCGCGTCGAGCAGCGTGCGCAGCAGGCGGATGCGCGCGGTCTCGGCGGGTGTCGCGGTGCCAGGCGCGGGGTCGCCCAGGCGGTAGACGTCGTCACCACGCAGCAGGAAGGTGCCGTCGTTGGCAACCACGCGCAGCTTGTCGGGCAGCATCGCGAACAGATGCAACTCGGTGCCGTCGGCGAGGCACACGGTGGCTGCGACGCGGTCCATGCGCCCGCGCAGCGGCTTGTGGCACTCGTCGAGTACGGCGTTCCTGAGGTCGCGGTCGGCGATCGTCGCGAGGTCGACGGTGCGCGGCACCGGGGATGAACGTGGCGCTGGTTGCTGCGGCTTGCCGTCACTGCATGCAGGCACCAGGGCGATGCCGCCCACGGCCAACGCCGCCATTGCCTGCCCTAGCGCCATTGCCTGCCCTAGCGACACTGCCTGCCCTAGTGACCGCGATCGAACGCCTTGCGCCACGCCGGCACGTCGTAGCCATAGTCGGCGCCGCCAGCAAGCTCCGACAGCGCCTTGCGCGCGTGCAGACGCACGTTCTGCACCGTTTCCTGGGGGCCGAGCAGCGCCAGGATGTCGGGGACGCGGTCCTGTGCCTTCATGCGCGCGAGCGCCAGGGTGGCGGCCATGCGCACGCGCGGCGTCGGGTGCTTCAGGAAGGTCGCTACCAGCTCGGCGTTGGCGGCATCGCGGGTGAAGCCGAGACCTCGCACCGCTGTCACGAGCACGCCCACTGGCATCGCGTCGCGGCGTTCGGTGAGGAACCGCCGCCAGCAGGCCTGGATCTCGGCCGGGTGTTCCGTCACGGTCTGGATCCGGTAGAGCGCCCACGCGGCCTGGACGCGACCGTCCTCGGGATGGTCCTGCTTCTCGATGATGGCCGCGAGCACACCGGGCGGCGTCGACGGCGCCTTCAGGATCGCGAGTCCGAGCACGGCGCGGTCGACGCGGAACGCATCGGACAACTGGGCCCCCTGCAGGATGATCGGCATCATCTCGAGTTGCCCCGAGAAACCGAGGGCGGCGAGCGCGATCGCCTGCTGCGCGGGTTGGCTGCCGTCCGTCGCCAGAGCCTGCAAGCGGCGGTAGTTCTCCCCCGGCGGCATGGCTGACAGTGGCGCCTTCGTGTTGTGCTTCGTCGACCCCTGGTCGAGCACCATGTCGCGGATCGACCGTTCGAGTGTTCCGGCCTGTTGGTCGGCGCGGACCTCGCCTTGGCTCGACAGCGCCTGCACGTAGCTGTCGATGGCCTGGTCGAGCCGTACGAGGACGGTGTGGATGTCGCGGCGGCGCTCCTCGGCTTGCCGCAGGTCGCGCTCGCGCTTGGTTTCTGCCGGAGCCGCCTCGCCCTTCAAGTCGGCGGACGACGAGGCGCAGCCAACGAACAGGAACGGCAGCACGGCGAGCAGGCGGATCATGGACGGCCTTCGAAGGGGGAGATGGTCCATCCTTCCAGGTTTCTGGCTGCGCCGCCAGGATCCTGAGGTCACTTCGACCGACGTTCTGGCTGCGTACCGCGAACAACTTCTGTTCGTGCACGATCGCCGTTGACCGCGCTCCGGCCGCGGTGATGATCGCGGGACTGGATACCTCCGTGAACCGACTCGCTGTTCCGTCCGTCGCAGCGCTCTTCCTGGTCGCCAGCGGCTGCAGATTCCGCACCACGGCAGGCGCCCCCCACGAGTCGATCGGGGTCGTCGAGAGCCGCATCGAAAGCTCGGGGCTGCAGTCACTCGAAGTGCGGGTCGGCATCGGCGCCATCACGCTGAAGGAAGGCACGACGCCTGCGCTCCAGATTGCGGCCGAGGTTGGCTACCGCGGAGGTAGCAAGAAGCTGGGCCGGCCGGCGGAGTTCGCGAAGGACGTGAAGGTCGAGCTCGACAAGGCGCGTGCGGTGATCTCGGACGCGCACTTGGGGATGGCGGACGCGGATGACTGGAAGGTGGACCTCACGATCACCGCACCGGCGGGATTGAGCCTCGACCTCGACTGTGCCGTCGGTTCGTGCAACACGTCGCTGGCGGCGGGGAACGTGAACGCCCATGTCGCCGTCGGCGATCTCGT
>JAYUCN010000828.1:0-3220 GCA_043740335.1 Planctomycetota bacterium | reverse complement strand
CTGCACGTGATCCTGCCGCGCAGTTCGGCCGGTCCGAGGGGCTTGCGCTTGCTGTCGGCACCGAGCTGGTCCTGCAAGCGGCCGAGCTCCGCGACGAGCTCGGGCAAGGCCTTGCCAACCTGCACCACGAGCAGCCAGGCGGCTTCGGGCAACAGGGGAACGCCGAGCAGCTTCGCCCGACGCATCACCCATTCGCAGAGTTCTCCCTCGAGCGGACTGCGCGATCGGTCCCAGGGCACGTCGTAGAGCTCGCGGAACTCGAACAGGCAGCCGCTGTCGGCGAGACTCTTCACGAGCGCGGCGGCGACCTTCCTGCGCCTGTCGAGCTTCTTCGCCTCGAGCACGAGGCCCGAGCCCTGCCGGAACTTCGGCAGCTGCGCTGTGAGTGTGACCACGTGGCGCTTCCACCAGTTGCTGCCGCGCCGGATGCAGACGAACGCGGCGCGCGCGAAGAGGCCACCGCCACGCAGGTCCTGGAGTTCCGGACAGGCGGCCAGACCTGCCGCGGTCGCTTCGGCACCTGCATCGCTTTCCGCTTCGCCATCCACGTCGTCGCCATCGCCGCCGTCGCGTTCGTCCACGGCATCGAGCAGCCGCAATTCGGCATCCTTCGGCACCGCCGCGACGAGCAGGTCCATGGCCTCGGCCCGGTAGAAATCGTTCACCCCCGTCACGACCACGAGGGGCGGCAGGCCGCGTTCGACGAGTCTCTGCAGGCGGGCCAACTCGAAATCGGGATCGCGACCGGCCATCAGTGCACGCGGGGCAGCAGATAGATGTCGACGCAGCCGGCGACGAACATGACGACGGCGATCGTACCGTTGGCGGTGAAGAACGCGACGTGGATACGCGACAGGTCTTCTGGCCGCAGCAGGCGATGTTGCCAGACGAGCAGCAGGACCGTGAGACCCACGCCCGCCTGGAAGGCGATCCCGAGCGGTACCAGGAGGCCGAACGCAGCGAACAGGACGACCGCCGCCGTGTGCAGGGCGCGGCTGCAAGCCATGGCGCAAAAAGCACCGAACCGGGCCGGAATCGAATGCAGTCCATGCGCCCGGTCGAAGTCTTCGTCCTGGCACGCATAGAGCACGTCGAAGCCCGCCACCCAGGTTGTGACCGCGAGACCGAGCACGAGCGGGGCCAGCAGGCGCGGGCCGAACGCACCGTCGGCGGCGAGCCAGGCAGCCAGCGGCGACAGCCCGAGGGCAACTCCGAGCCAGACGTGGCACCACATCGAGAAGTGCTTCACGTGGCTGTAGGCGAGCAACCACGCGAGGGTCGGCACCGAGAGCCAGAAGCAGAGCGGCGACAAGAGCCGGCAGACGCCGAGGAAGGCGAGGCTAGCGGCCGCGGTGAGAATGAGCGCCGCCCGCGGCGAGACCTCCCCGCGCGGCAGTTCGCGCCCGGCCGTGCGCGGGTTCTCACGATCGAGGGCGCGATCGGCGTAGCGGTTGTAGGCCATCGCCGCCGTGCGAGCGGCGACGACGGCAGCGATGACGAGCAACAGCAGCGACGGCGATGGGCGACCGGCCGTCGCCGCCAGCAGCGACAGCACCGCGAACGGCAGGGCGAAGACCGAGTGCGAGAGCTTCACGAGGGACGCGAAGGAACGCATGCGCGCAATGATCACGGTGGGCGTGGTCACGGAACTTCCCCTTCGTCCCACGGCGACGTCGCCGCGGGCGGCGGCGTCTGCCAACGGCGCACGAGCGGATGATCCACGCGCAGGCGGTCGAGGATCTTGCCGACGACGAAGTCGACGAGGTCCTGTACGGTCTGTGGCCGATGGTAGAACCCGGGCATCGCGGGCAGCACGATCGCGCCGAGCCGCGCCAGCGCGAGCATGTTCTGCAGGTGCAGCACGGAGAGCGGCGTCTCGCGCGGCACGACGACGAGCGGGCGCCCTTCCTTGAGCGCCACGTCGCCGGCGCGCTCGACGAGGTTGCTCGAGAACCCGTGCGCGATGCGCGCCAGCGTGCCCATGCTGCACGGTACTATGATCGTCGCCTGGATGCCGGCACTGCCCGACGCCGGTGCGGCCTCGACGGCCTCGAGTGGATGCACGGACAACCGGCGACGGATCGCGGGAGGAAACAGGGCGACGAGGTCCGGCTGGTCGAGATCGACGGGCAGACCCGCTTCGTGCACGAGCACGCGCAACGCCGCGCGCGTCGCACAGAGGTGGACTTCGTGACCGCACCGCAGGAGCACCTCGACCAGGCGCAGCCCGTACGCGATGCCGCTGCCGCCCGAGAAACAGACCGCGAAGCGCAGCGGCGCAACGGGAGCATCGTGCCCGGCTGCCTGCGGGTCAGCGTTCATCGGTGGCGAAGTAGAAGTGCACGTTGTAGACCACGTGGGTGTAGACGCAGACACCGTAGCCTCTCGCCCACATGAGCAGGCCGAGCAGAACGCCGGCCATGGTGCGAAACACGAACCGCTTCTGCTCGAAGGGCTCCCCGCAGAGGTGATGAAACCAGGAGAAGACGAGCGCACTCGTGATCACGGCGAGCACACCGACGATCCAGTGCGGCAACGACCAGGTGCTCATGGCGCGCAGTCCCAGCCACACGAGCGCCGACATCAAGCCGAGACGAAAGACCAGTTCCTCGAAGATCCCCGCACCGAGCGAGCCGACCAGGTTGGCCATCAACGAACTGGCGACGGCACCGGTATCGAGCAGGCGGGTTGCCGAGCACGCCAGCGCCGACGCGACCGGTCCGAGCATCAAGGCATAGATCGTTCCTTCCAGGGCGAGCACCCCCGCCACGCGCAACCAGGGAATCTGCCGGCGCACCAGCGAACGCGCGGCGAACACCAGGAGCACGCAGAACCCGGCCTGCAACCAGAGGTGACCGTAACCGCCGAAGCGATCGACCTCCCGCAGCAGGAGGAGCTCGGCGCCGTTGCGATCGGCGGGTGCCAGCAGGATGCGCATCCCTTCGTAGAGGAACCAGAGGGGCAGCACGGCGAAGAGCCCCACCGCCGGATCGCGTGACCAGTGCAGGTAGCCGCCTGGAACGCAGGCGGCCGGCTTGGTTGCTTCACCGGGAGAGTTCGCCACGGTAGATCGCGGCGATGCCGCCGGTCAGGAGTTGCAGCCGCGGCGTTTGCAGGCCGGCTTGCCGCATCCACAGCAGGAACGCCTCGCGCTCGGGGAAGGCCATGACCGAGTCGTGCAGGTATCGGTAGGCACCGTTCCTGGTGCGGCAGATCCAAC
>JAYUCN010000827.1:0-3221 GCA_043740335.1 Planctomycetota bacterium | reverse complement strand
AGGCCACCAACACGCAGCTCACGCAGTCCGTGATCGGCATGGAGGGCGAGCTCCGGCGCCTGCTGCCGACCTTGCCGGAACCCGTGCAGGCGAAGGTGCAGCCGCTCGTGCAGCGCATGCCCACGGATCCCACCAACACGCGCGTGTCGACCGCCGAGCGCTTCCAGAACGCACTCGTCATCCTCGGCGAAGTCAACAAGGCCAACAGCGAGATCACGGTCGTGTTCGAGGTTCGCACGCTGGCCGGCGGCAAGCGCAGCGAAGTCCAGGCCATCTACGTCGGTCTCGGCCAGGCCTACTACGTGAGCGCCGACGGCGATGCCGGCATCGGTCGGCCCAGCGCCGAAGGTTGGAAGTGGGAGCCATCGGCGGCCGTGGCGAGCGATCTCGTCGTGGCACTGGAGATCCTGCAAGGCAAGCACACCCCGGCCTTCGTGCCGCTCCCGGTCGTACTCCAATGAACGTACTCCGCAGCATCCTCTTCGCATCGTGCCTTGGCGTGGGCGGCACGTCGCAGCAAGCGACCGACGGCGACACGATGACGCGCCTGTCCCGCACTGCCGGACAGGAACTGAGCAAGAGCATCCAGGAGCTCAACACCCTGCGCGAGCAGATCGAGGGCGAGAAGCTGCCGCTCGCGCAGGAACTGACCGCGCTCGAAGAGAAGCTGGCGCAGCTGCGGGCCGAGCACGACCGGGTCTCCCGCCTCGTCGATGAAGGCAACCTCGAGATCGCCAACATCAAGACCGAGACCAAGGCTTGGCAGGACGGGCTCGGTTACATCGGCACCCTGCTCGACGAGTACGCGCGCACCTTCGAGTCGAAGGTCAACGTCAGCGAGCTGCAGTACTGCGGCGAGGCGATCGAGAAGGCCAAGCAGGCCACGGAGAACCCGGCCCTGTCGATGACGGAGAAGTTCGCGCGCCAGGTCGAGATCGTCACGGTCTCCGTGAAGCGCGCGTTCGAGGCGATCGGCGGCATGCGCTTTCCGGGTGTCGGTGTGGACCCACAGGGTGCGGTCACCAGCGGCCAGTTCGCGCTGGTCGGTCCGGTCGCGCTGTTCCGCGGCGACAACGGCATCGCCGGCCTCGTCGTGGCGCAGGCCGGCTCGGCGCGTCCGCTCATCCGTCCGCTCGATGGCGACATCCAGCTGGGCCTCGGCAACCTCGTGCAGAGTGGTGCTGGTTCCATGCCGCTCGACCCGTCGCGCGGCGGTGCCTTGAAGGCGCTGCTGGCGAACCGGTGGAACCTCATCCACATCTTCGAGAAGGGCGGGCCGATCATGTGGCCGCTGCTGGTCGCGTCGATCCTGGCGCTCGGCACCGCGCTCGAGCGTTTGTTCTTCCTCGCCAACGAGCGACGCAAGCGCGACGCCAAGTCTCTTGATCGCCTGTTCGCCGAGGTCCAGAAGGGCCACCTCGACAACGCCATCCGCATCGGCCAGGAGTCCAGGTTCTTCGTCGTGAAGGCACTCGGCTACGCGCTCGGGCACCGCGAGCAGTCGCTTCCCAACGCGCTCGTCTACGCCCAGGCCCAGGAGCTCAAGCGCTTCAAGCGTGGCATTCCGATCCTCGACACGGTCATCACGCTCGCCCCGCTGCTCGGCCTGCTCGGCACCGTGACCGGCATGATGGGCTCGTTCTCGTTGATCGGCGGGGAACTCAGCTCGCCGGGCGCGATCACGGGCGGCATCGCCGAAGCGCTCATCGCGACCGCGTTCGGGCTCGGCATCGCGATCACGGCGCTGATCCCGTTCAACTTCCTCAACAGCAAGCTCGACGAAGCGAGCCACGAGATCGAGTCCGCGGCAACACAGCTCGAGTTGCTCGTGCAACCACGGCAGGCAGGGGCAGTGCAACCGCAGCCAGCGTTGTCACGCCCCGCCGAGTCCGATGCCTTCGTGATGGCCTGAAGCCGACCACACCATGCACAGCTCTTCCGCAGTGGGCGTCCGGAAGCGGGCGCGCATCGAGATCATCCCGCTGATCGACATCATCTTTTTCCTGCTCGCCACGTTCATCATGGTGTCGCTGTCGATGAGCAAGAACCAGGGCGTGCAGGTGGCACTGCCGGCGGCCAGCACCGCGACTTCGCTGTCGGAGCCGCAGGACCAGGACAAGGTCGTGACCTTGAGCGTGAACGACAAGGGCGAGGTCTTCTACAACAAGGAGAAGATCGCGCTCGCGCAGCTGCCCTTGAAGCTGCAGACGCTGAAGTCCACGACCAAGGACCCCAAGGTCATCATCAATGGGGACGCCGGGGCGGACTTCAAGTACCTGGTCGCCGTGCTCGACGAGGTCCGCAAGATCGGCATCAACAAGGTCGGCATCAACACGGACAAGAAATGAGCATGGGCGCCTGCGTTGGCATCCTCTGCGCGGTCGTGCTGCACGTGGCCTTCCTGCTGTTCGGCGGCCTCCTGATTCCCGAGGCGAACGCGAGCCACGGCAACCTGCAGGAGGTGGAACTCCTCGACCCGACCGCCGAGAAGAAGGAGCCGCCGCCACCGGACGTACCAGTGGTCGAGACCAGACCGGAGGACGCGCCCGACGCCGAGGCGTTGATCCGCAACCTCGAGCAGCCATCGCCAGATGCAGCGCCAGCCCTCGACGCCGTGAGCCTGTCGGCGATCAGCGATGCGTTGATGGGCCAAGGCGGCGGCGGTGACTTCGCCAACGCGTTCAGCTTTGCGTCGGGTGGCCGCATCGGCGGCACCGGCAAGGGCGGTGAGGTCGACGAAGCCATGGACAAGGCGTTCAGCCTCGCCGAGATCGATCAGAAGCCGCGGGCCACGTTCCAGGCCGAGCCGCTGTTCCCGAAGGAGATGCGCGGCATGCGGGTCGAAGGCAACGTCGCCGTGATCTTCATCGTCGACGCCGCGGGCAAGGTGGTCGACCCGCGCGTCGAGAAGTCTGCCCACGCCGCGTTCGACCAGTCCGCCGTGGTCGCGGTCCGGCAATGGAAGTTCGAGCCCGCGATCAAGGCGGGCAAACGGGTCGCCTGCAAGATGCGCGTTTCGATCCGCTTTCCCCTGCAATGACGATCCTGCAATGACGAACATGAAGATGCGAGCACTGCACCACGGTCTCCGACGCTACCACCTGCAGGTCGGCCTCGCGCTCGTTGGTGTCAGCACCCTGCGCGCTCAGGACGAAGTCGATGCGATCTGGCGCGATGCCACGTTCAAGAAGCAGTTCGTGGCGGGCTACGGCGTCAACGCG
>JAYUCN010000826.1:0-7818 GCA_043740335.1 Planctomycetota bacterium | reverse complement strand
ACCGTCAGCGACGTTCGCCACGGTGATGTCGACTTGCACCGTGTCGCCTGCGGTGGCGATCGGTAGCGTGGCCTCCCGCCAGGCAGTTGAGCCGGAAGAGCTGAACGCGCCGAGGCCGAGTGCGTTCATGCTGCTACCTTCGTTGATCTGCTCCTGACCCGCCAGACTGCGGATCACAACCGAGAAGTAGTCGTTGAACTCGGTTCCGAAGAATCCTCCGGGAATCTCACTCGTGATGAAGCGGTGCCGCACCGTGACGGTTTCCGTGCCGGGGGCGATCTGGAACGTTCGCGACACGGACTGTGAACCTTCGCCGAGCGTCGACAGTTCGAGATCCATGTTGGCAGCCAACGCGGAGCCTTCAGAGTGCGGAATGATCTGCACCGGGGCCGTGCCGACGAACCAGCCGGCGGTGGTGCCCAAGGCGAAGTTGTTGTTGCCGATCGCGCTCGCGGGTCGGAACCCCAGGATCGCCACGGTGATCGAGCCGGCGCCACCGCGCGTGGCGGCGCTACCGAAGGCGCCGTTCGAGTTGTTCGCTTCGATCACGATGGTCCGGTCAGGCAGGTTGTCGAATCGAATCTTGCCGGCGACGTTCGTCTGACCGGTCGCTCTCACTTGGGGGGCTTCCGCGAGAAATGCGGTGACGTTGGCGCCGGCGACGAGCGTACCGACGCCGTTCACGACCGTGACCTCGAGCGAGGCGGTCCCGGCCCAGAACGTCACGCCTTGTCGCACCGACCCTCCGGCGATGTCGTCGAGAGCGAGTTCGAGATCGGTTCGATCCGTGCCCAACGCGTTGTTGACCCCGACCGAGCTCGCCGAAACCGTCAGCTCGGCCGCCCCCACGATCGTCTCGTTGCGTACGACAAGGGGCCGTCCATCCGGCGGGAAGGTGGCGCCGACGAGTTGGAACGACACGCTGCCGCCAACCGCGTTGAACTGTGTGGGACTCGCGCCCTGGATGGTCAGGCTGCCCGCGGAAACGAGCTCACCCCCGTCCTTTGGTTGGTTCTGAGCCGGTGGTTGCGGCTGGACCGGCGGCGAAGCGCTGCCACCTCCGCCACCACACCCTGACAGAGCAAGAACCACCAAGAGACACCCGGTCGTTGCAGAACAGCTACTGCGCATTGAAGGTCGCCTTTGAGAACCCCGACAACCGCCCAACGTCAGCGTGCAACTTTGCCGGAAAAGTGTCAAGGTGGGTTCTCGCCGCTTCATGCCATCAGTTCCTCGACCGCCTTGCCAGCGACGTGTGGGGCGCATCAGAGTAGCGTGTCGGTCGAGATGACCCCCGACCAGTTCCGCCGCATGGCACTGTTGATGCCCGACGCAGTGGAGGGTGCGCACCATGGTCATCCGGACTTTCGGGTCAACGGTCGCGTGTTCGCGTCGCTGCATTCCGATGGGCATCGCGGCATGGTCAAGGTGTCGCCGCAGGAACAGGGAAGGATCGTGCGCCAGAGTCCTTCTGACTTTGCGCCCGCGACCGGGGCGTGGGGTCGCGCCGGTTGCACGATGGTGCAACTGGCGACGGTCGCGGCCAACACGCTGCGCGACGCGATGACGCTCGCGTGGCAGGAAGTCGCGTTGGCACCGACGACGAAGCGAACGTCAGCGTCTGGCGGCAAGAGGACCCGCCCGACGAGGCCGAAGCGCGCGCGATAGCGGCTCGAGCAGGACGGCTGTGAAGTAGTTGTCCCTCAGCTCAGCAGTTCCTTGACCACCTTGCCGGCGACGTCCGTCAAGCGGAAGTCGCGGCCCTGCGCGCGCACCGTGAGCTTCAGGTGGTCGAGCCCGAGCTGATGCAGGATCGTCGCGTGCAGATCGTGGATGTGCACGATGTCCTCCGTCGCCGACCAGCCCCAGTCGTCGGTCTTGCCGTGCGCGTAGCCGGAGCGGAAGCCGCCGCCGGCGACGAGCACCGAGCACGCGAGTGCGTTGTGATCGCGGCCATAGCTGTCGAACGCGAGCGGTCCTTCGCAGTACGGCGTCCGCCCGAACTCGCCTGCGAAGACGACGATCGTGTCGTCGAGCATGCCGCGGCGACGCAGGTCGCGGATGAGCGCCGCCACGGGCTTGTCGACCTGCTCGCACTTCTTCGGCAGCACGCGAGGGATGTTGAAGTGGTGGTCCCAACCGGCGTCGCACAGTTGCACGAAACGCACGCCGCGTTCTAGCAGCCGCCGCGTCAGCAGGCAGTTGTTGGCGAAGCTCTCCTTGCCCACTTCGGCGCCGTACTCCTCGATCACCTCCGGGGGTTCCTTCGACAGGTCGGTGAGCTCGGGCACGCTCGTCTGCATGCGCGCCGCGGTCTCGAACGACGCGAGGCGGGCCTTGGCATCGGGATCGCCCGTGCGCGCGGCCTCGAGTTCGTTGAGTTCCTTGAGCGCCGCGAGCTGGCGCGCGCGCGCCTTGTCGTCGACACCGGGCGGGTTCTTGACGAACAGCACGGGCTCGGCGCCGCCGCGGAACGGCACGCCCTGATGGCGGCCTTCGAGAAAACCGTTGTGCCACAGCCGCGGATGCAGCGGCGTCGCCGAGTCGGGGTTCGACAGCAGCACGACGAACTCGGGCAGGTTGCCCTTGCCGTCACCGAGCGCGTACGAGGTCCATGCACCCCACGACGGGCGACCGAGGAGCTGCGTGCCCGTGAACAGGATCGTCATCGCCGCTTCGTGCAGCACGTGGTCGGTCTGCAGCGAACGGATGAGCAAGAGCTCGTCGGCGACACTGCCGAGGTTCGGCAGCAGCTCGGACATGCGCAGGCCGCACTTGCCGAAGTTCGTGAACTCGAACTTGCTGCCGACGACAGGCAGCGCACCCTGCCGTTCGGTGAGTCCCGTGATGCGCTCGCCCTTGCGGATGGACGGCGGCAGTTCCTCGCCGCGGCGTTCGACGAGCAGCGGCTTCTCGTCGAAGAGATCGAGTTGTGCGAGGCCGCCCGCGAGGAAGACGACGACCACGCGCTTGGCCTTCGCTTCGGGCAGGCGCCACGCGGGGGCCGGGTCTTGCAGCAGGGACGCGGCGTTGGCGCGTTGCGACAACAGCGTGAACGCGAGCGAGCCGAGGCCGAAGGCGCCCTCACCGAGGAAGGCGCGGCGGCAGAGACCATCGTGAACGTTCATGTCGTGCAGGTTCATGGGTTCATCCACGCCGGATCGCGGCTTCGAGGTTGAGGAGCGTCGAACCGATCTGCGCCCACGCGGCGGCTTCTGCCGCATCGAGCTTCGTATCGGTTTTGGCGGCGCCGACGGCGAGCAGCGCCTTTGCCGCTTTGTTGTCCGCCTTGTAGTGAACACGCAGGTCGCCGAGCAGAGCAGCGAGAGTCTTCTGCTCGCGCTCGTCGGGTCGCCGCGAGGTGACGAGGCGGAAGCCGAACTGAAGCCGAGCTTCGTCGTCCTTGCCGCCTTCCTTGAGCATGCGCAGTCCGAGGCCGCGCCCGGCCTCGACGTAGACCGGATCGTTGAGCAGCACGAGCGCTTGCAGCGGCGTCGTCGTGCGCGCGCGGGTCACGGCGCACGTCTCGCGCTTGGGCGCGTCGAACGCCGTGAACGACGGATAGGGCACGCCGCGCTTCCAGTAGACGTAGAGGCCGCGCCGGTAGGTAGCGTCGCCCGTGTCGGCCTTCCATTCGCCGGAGCCGAGCACCGACTTCCAGACGCCCGGCGGTTGGTACGGCTTCACGCTCGGACCGCCGACCTTCTGTACGAGCAGGCCGGCGGTGGCCAGCGCCTGGTCGCGCACCATCTCGGCCGACAGGCGTTGGTGCGGACCGCGTGCGAGCAGCACGTTGTCGGGATCGCGCTCGAGCGACGCGGCGGTGGCGAGGCTGCTCTGCCGGTAGGTCGCCGACAGCGCGAGCAGGCGGTGCAGTTTCTTCGTGTTCCAACCGCTCGCGACGAACTCGACGGCGAGCCAGTCGAGCAGCTCGGGATGGCTCGGGGCCATGCCGCGGATGCCGAAGTCGTCGGGCGTGCGCACGAGACCGAAGCCGAAGAACTGCTGCCACGCGCGATTCACGGTGACGCGTGCGGTGAGCGGGTGGTCGGGTGAGACGAGCCAACGCGCGAGGCCGAGGCGGTTCTTCGGCAGGTCGGTCGCCATCGGCGGCAGCACCGCGGGTGTGCCGGTGTCGACGAGGTCGCCCTTGCGCCGGTAGTCGCCGCGCACGAACACGTGCGTCGCTCGCGGCTTGGTCAGTTCTTCCATGACGAGCGCTTGCGGCAGCTTCGCTTCGACGCGCTCCTTCTCCTTCTTCGTGCGCTCGAGTTCCTCGAACAGCACGCGGCCGGCGATGTCGATGCGCGTGCGGAACCAGCGGCGGATGACCTTCGCGCGGCGTTCGGCCGGCGTGAGTGGCTTCTTCTCGCTCGCGTCTGCAGCCGGTGTCTTTGCGGCGGTGGCTTCGGTGGCCGCGACAGGTGCGGCTGCCATCGGACCTGCTTGCACGGCGGCCGTTGCGATTGGGGCGGTCGCGACCGGCGGGGTCGCAGCGGGCGGTGCTTCGGCGGTGGCGACGGGAACCGTTGCAGCGGCAGCGGGTGCTGGCGCGGCAGGTGCAGTGGCGGCCTTGGTGCGCAGCGCCACCAGCGTCTCGTAGTCGAGCAGGTCTTCGCCCTCGGCGTTCATCAGAAACGAGAACGAGATGTTCGTGCCGCCGCCGCGCTGCATCTGCTGCACGAAGGGGGGCGGTGCAGCGTCAGCTTCCTCGGCGGGCGCGGCCATCGGCGCCATGCCCGGGCCGGCCTTGGGCTTTGGTGCCGCACCCTTGCCGACGAGCTTGACGACGAGTTGGTTCTCACCCGCGCGCAGACCGAGGCGCAGGCGCCGTGGCTCGCGCTCGCTCTGTCGCATTCGCTCCGCGAAGAACGTCTCTTCGTCGAACTCTTCCTTGTTCGGTGCGGGCTTCGCCTTCGCCTCGGGCTCCGGTGCCTCAGGTGGCGGCGCATGCTCGGCGACGAGCGTGCCGTTGAGCCAGAGCTTGCTGCCGACGCCACCGTCGAACTCGATCGTCGCCGTGCGCGCTTGCTCGGTGCGGATCTTGCGCGACACGAACCAAGCCGAGGCCGCGTTCTCGACGGCGAGGCGCGCCGGGTCGCCATCGCGCCAGTCGCGATGCTCCTTCCACTCGAGCTTCTTGGGCTTCGGTTTTTCCAGGGCCTTCGCTTCCTTGCCGGGCTCGTCACCCGCCTTCGTCTCGGGCTCGGCCTTGGTTTCGGGCTTGGTATCAGGCTTGGCTTCGGGCTTGCCCTCGGACTTGCCTTCGGCCTTCGCGTCGGGCGCGGCCTCCGGCTTCGTTTCGACTGGGGCCTTTGGCGTGGTTGGATCCTGTGGTGGCACCTCCTTCACGGCAGCCGCTGGCTTCGTTTTTTCGGCGAGCGGCTTGCCGCCCACGGGCTCGGCTGGCTTCTCGGACTTGCCCTCGATGGGTTTGTCGATCTTGGTTGCGTCCTCGGCCTTGGCCGGCGGTCGCGCGGGCGCCCCGGCGTCCTTCGGCGGATTCTCGCCCTTCGCTTCCTTCGCAGCACCCTGCTCCGGCGCGCCGGGCTTCTTGCTCGCAGACTTCTCGTCCTTCGGCACCTCGACGATCGGCTGGTCGTACTTCTTCTTCCACTGGTCCTTGCACTCGGCCGTGGTCAGATCCTTCTCGGGTTCGAACGCGGTCGTATAGGCCGCCTCGACACTGGCGGCGGGGAACGGGCCCAGCGCGCGCCACAGCGAGGGCGCCACGGGCAGCAACTGCGTGCGCACGCGCGCATCCTCGGTGAACGAGATGCGGAAGCGACCGATGAGGCTCTTGAACTTGTTCGAGGAGTTGTGGTGCAGCGTGAGGCGCAGGATCGAGGTCTCGTTCGCCTCGAGCGCGTCGACGGGGATCAGGATCGCTTCGCGCGGTTCCTTGCGTTCGTCGCCGGCGACGCTCCAGCCGCGGCCACCGAAGCGGAAGCCGCCGCCCTTGTCGCCATCACCGCCGCCACCGTCGTCGAGCGCGATGGCGCCCGCGATCGAACCCGGCGTGATCGCCGTCAGGTAGTGCTCCTCCTCGTCGGGCTTCTGGTTCAGGTCGGCGGCGGCGACCGCGTAGGCGATCAGCGGCGGATCGCTGCTGTCGGCGACGCTCGCGAGCCGCGACTCGACGCTGCTCAGGATGAAGCGACCGTCGTCGGCGCGCCCTGAGGCGTTCTGCGGCATCGAAGGGTCGGGCAGCACTTCGAGGCGCAGGGCCTGGATCTTCCTCTTGCCGGGCGCGAACACGAGTTCGTAGGTGTCGCGCGCGGGCACCGGACCGGTCGCGAGGATGGAACCGTCGTCGAGGCGCTGCAGCCGCGAACCGTGCTTCGCCATGAGCTCGGTCGGCAGCAGCGTCGTCCACGGCAGTGGTGCTTGCAGCCGTTCGATGGTCGCCTTCTCCCACGCGACCTGGGCCTGGTCGGCGAGCGGATCGTCGCGTTCGAGACATTGTTCGAGCGTCTTGATGCGGCGTTCGAGATCGGCGAGGCGCGGGATGTCGTCGGGCCCCGGGGCCGGGATCGAGGGCTTGGGGTTGAGCGAGAAGGGGCCGCCCGAGTCGCGTTCCTTGACGTGGTTGAAGAAGCCGTAGAACGAATAGAACTCGCGCTGCGAGATCGGGTCGTACTTGTGGTCGTGGCACTGCGCGCAGCCGACCGACAGGCCGAGCCACGTCACCGCCGTCGTGTGCACGCGGTCGATCACGTAGGCGGAGCGGTACTCGTCGAGTTCCTCGCCGGCCTCGGTGTTGACGGGGTGGTTGCGGTTGAAGCCCGTGGCGATGCGTTGCTCGAGCGTCGGCTTGTCCAGCAGGTCTCCGGCGAGCTGCTCGATCGTGAACTGGTCGAACGGCTGGTTCTTGTTGAACGCGTCGATGACCCAATCGCGCCACTTCCACGCCGTGCGCGCCGTGTCGCGCTGGTAGCCGCTCGAGTCGGCATAGCGCGCGACGTCGAGCCACTCGGTGGCCTGGCGTTCGCCGTAGCGCGCATCGGCGAGCAGGCGATCGACGACCTTGTCGTGCGCATCGGCGGCGGTGTCGCGCAAGAACGCTTCGAGCTCGGCGATGGTCGGTGGCATACCGATGAGATCGAAGGTGACGCGGCGCAGCCACGCTTCGCGCGATGACTCGGCGGCGGGGCGCAGGCCTTCCTTCTCGAGGCGCGCGAGCACGAAGCGATCGACGTCGGAACGCGGCCACGCGGCGTCCGCGACGGCGGGCACCGCCGGACGTTCGGGCTTGACGAACGACCAGTGCTGGGCCCAGGTGGCGCCGTCTTCGACCCAGCGCCGCACGGTCTCGATGTCGGCGGGCTTGAGCACGTCGCCCGTGTCGGGCGGCGGCATGTGCTCGTCGGCGTCCGTCGACAGCATGCGCAGGATCGCCTGCGAAACGTCGGGCTCGCCGGCGACGAACGCAGCCCCGTCCTTGCGCGCGGCGAACGCGTCGGCGCGGCGATCGAGGCGCAGCTCCGCCTTGCGCTTCTTGTCGTCGGGACCGTGGCACTTGTAGCAATGCTGCGTGAGGATCGGCTGCACGTCGCGCGCGAAGTCGACGGTGCCGGCGGGTCCTGTGCGGGTGACGACGCCGTCGTGCTGGGCCGCGAGGGCTGCGGCGAGGACGGACCACGAGACGAGGTGGCGGAGGACGGGGGCCATGGCGAGCGGCAGAGTCTAGTCGATGGGGGGCTGGGATGGCGGTTGCCAGGGGGGGGACTCCCCACCCTTTTGCAAGAGCAGAAAGTAGTTCGCGGGAGCATACCCGCGAAGCTGGTCAGGCGGCCGCAGTCGGCTGGGGTTCTCGGT
>JAYUCN010000825.1:0-3223 GCA_043740335.1 Planctomycetota bacterium | reverse complement strand
TCAACAACAACTATGGCTCTGGAACGGTCTTCGTGGCCGGCAACGCGGACACCAAGGGTCCTCGACGCGCCATGCTCAAGTTCGATGTCGCAGCCGGCGTGCCCTTTGGCTCGACCATCAACACCGCCGTGCTGCGGCTCACGAACATTCTCACCACCGCGACAGGTTCCCGTACGTTCTCGATCCGTCCCGCCACCGCCGCCTGGACCGAGGGCACGACGTCCACGGGCAATGCGGGCCAGGGCGGAGCAGTGACCGGAAATGGTGCCACCTGGATCAACCGCACGACGTCGCCCAACACGGCGTGGGGGTCGCAGGGTGGCGACTTCGGAGCTCAAAGCGGAACGATCCAGGTCACCACCAATACCGTGGCCGCCTTCACCTCCACGTCCCTGGTGACGGACGTCCAGAACTGGCGCAACACGCCGGCCAACAACCTTGGTTGGTTCCTGATCGGCGAAGAAGTCGCGGGCAAGACGGTGAAGTGGTTCGCGTCGCGCGAGAACGCGACTTCCGCAAACCGTCCGAAGCTCATCATCAACTTCAGGCGGCCCTTGCCGTAGACCGGACAGGCCAGACCGGACAGGTTGGGAATAGTTCTCGGCCAGCACGTAGCCGCGCCCTCCAATCCACGCCTGCTCCATGCGCACGTCCATTCTCGTCGTCCCTCTCCTGATCGCCGGTTGCTCCTATCCGAAGTACGTCGCGAGCAAGGTCGTCGAGTACTCGGTACCGGCCGCGGGTGTTTCGACCATGCTCTGCCAGACCCACAACGGTGGCATCACCGTCACGGGTGACGGCAGCACGAACCAGGTCGAAGTGCGCGCCGAACTCTCAGTACGCGGCTACTCGCAGGCCGAAGCGGACACCAACCTGCACCTGCTCGAAGTCGTGCGTGAGGAGAGCGATGGCACGCTGCACCTGTTCGGCAAGTACCCGGAGTTCGAACTTTCCAACCGGTCGCCGAGCTTCGCCTTCACGCTGAAGGTGCCGCAGCACCTGATCGTCCGCCTCGAATCACACAATGGTGATCTCGTCGTGCGCGGCACGCGCGGCAAGGCGAACTTCGAGACTCACAATGGTTCGGTCGATGCCACCATCGAATCGCCGGACATCACGACTCTCACGCACAACGGCGACGTGCGGCTCTGCCTGACCGGCGACGGCGCCCTCAACGGCGAGGTCACCTCGCACAACGGCAGCATCGAACTGAGCCTGGCCGAAGGCATGGGCACCATGCTCGACGCACAGACCCACAATGGCAGGATCACGCCGCCCGCAAAGATCATGGACGCGACCGCCACCGAGAGCAGCCTGCGCGGCCGCCTCGGCGACGGCACGGGCGCTTTCAAGATCACGACCCACAACGGCAACGTGCAGTTCCGCTAGCTGGCGTGCGCCACCTGGTATTGACGGATGGGGGGTCGGCGCGCGCGACGCACGCCGCTATGGTCTTCGCCCCCGATGATCACACTGACCGGCATCAACAAGCGCCACGGCCACCAGGTCCTGTTCGTCGACGCGTCGCTGCAGCTCAATCCGGGTGAGAAGGTCGGCCTCACGGGCCCCAATGGTGCGGGCAAGTCGACGGTGTTCCGCCTCATCGTCGGCGAGGAGAAGCCCGACGAAGGCGAGGTCGCGCTGCCGAAGCGCCTCACGATCGGCTACTTCCGCCAGGACATGGGCGAGATGTCGGGCCGTTCGGTGCTCGACGAAGCGATCGCCGGCAGCGGCAAGCTCGGCGACCTGCACCACGAACTCGAGCGGCTGCAGCACGACATGTCGGACCCAGCCAAGGCCGACGCCATGGACCGCATCCTCGCGCGCTACGGCGAAGTGCAGGCCGAGTACCAGGACCTCGGCGGCTACGAACTCGAAGCGCGCAGCAAGGAAGTGCTGCACGGCCTCGGCTTCACGGACAGCCAGATCGAAGGCGACGTCGGCGCGCTGTCGGGCGGCTGGAAGATGCGCGTCGGCATGGCGACCGTGCTGCTCGGCACCTTCGACGTGCTGCTGCTCGACGAGCCGACCAACCACCTCGACATCGAGTCGATCCTCTGGCTCGAGCAGTACCTGCAGCAGACGAAAGCCGCGGTGCTCATGACCTGCCACGACCGCGACTTCATGAACCGCCTCGTCGACCGTATCATCGACATCGACGATGGCGAGTTCTGCTCCTACACGGGCGACTACGACTTCATGGAACGCGAGCAGAAGAACCGCGTCGCGCAGAAGGAAGCCACGTTCGCGCGCCAGGAAGCGATGATCGCCAAGATGCAGCGCTTCATCGACCGCTTCGGCACGCACGTCGCGAAGGCGGCGGCAGCGCAGAGCCGGCAGAAGAAGATGGACAAGATCGAACGCATCGATCCGCCGAAGAAGCGCGAGATCGTGCCGTTCGCCTGCAAACGCCCGCCGCGCTCGGGCGACGACATCGTCACCTTCCGCGGCGTGAGCAAGAGCTACGGAGCGACAACGGTCTACAAGGGTCTCGACTTCGAGATCAAACGCGGCGAGCGCTGGTGCGTGATGGGCCAGAACGGTTCGGGCAAGACGACCTTGCTGAAGATGGTCGCCGGGCACCTGCAGCCGGACGCGGGCAACCTGAAGCTCGGCAGCGTGAAGATGGGCTACTTCGCGCAGCAGGCGCTCGACCTGCTCGACCCCGAGCTCACGGTCTATGAGCAGCTCGATCAGAAGTTCCCGCACGAGACAACGGGCGCGAAGCGCACCCTGCTCGGTGCGTTCCAGTTCTCGGGCGACGACCACGAGAAGCGCGTCGCGTTCCTGAGCGGTGGCGAGAAGTCGCGGCTGGTGTTGGCGCTCATGCTCTACGACCCACCGAACTTCCTCGTGCTCGACGAGCCGACCAACCACCTCGACCTCGTCACCAAGGAGATGCTCGTGCAGACGCTCAGGGACTTCGACGGCACGATGTTGTTCGTGTCGCACGACCGCGGCTTCCTGCGCGGCCTGGCGACGAGGGTGCTGGACGTGAGTCCATGCACGTCGGGCAAACCGCCCGCGGCGTATCCAGGCAGCTATGTGGAATGGGTCGACCGCACCGGCATGGAGGCGCCGGGCATGCGCAAGGACCTCGTCGTCAAACGCGCAGTCGCCTGAGGCGGCGCTGTTCGGGTCACTTCCCGCACGTGTCGTGGCTACAGGTGATCGCGCACACCGAGATGTCACTCTCGGCCACCATCTTCTTGCTCTCGTCCAC
>JAYUCN010000824.1:0-3225 GCA_043740335.1 Planctomycetota bacterium | reverse complement strand
TGATCGGCCGCGACGGCGTGATCGCGAGCATGGTCGACGGCTACACAGCAGGTGAAGTGCTGCTCGATGCAGCACTCGCCAAGGCGGGTGTCCAGGTCGACGCGGCGACGCTGCTGAAGGCGGGCGAAGACCAGAAGAAGCGCGAGGCGCGCGCATCCAGGCCCGCGCTACCGTTGGTGCCGCTGAAGACGGGTGGTGGCTGAACGCCCGCCCCTGACTCCTCACGCGCCCGCTGACTTCCGACTGCGCCAGACCCGGAACGCGAGCAGCGCGAGCGTCAGCACGGTCAGCGGGATCACGAACCGCATCATCATGGACGCATAGCCCGCCTTCGCTTCGTGACTGGTCGCGTCGAGGACCAGGTAGACCGTGTAGGCGACGTAGTAGAGCAGGAACAGCACACCCTCCCAGCGCGGGATCACGAAGCCGCGCGCGAAGATCGGCAGGCACGCGACCGCGACTGCGATCATCACGGGAATGTCGAAGTCGACCATCGAACCGAGCACCGGCAGCCCACCCGGGGACACCGCACCCGCCGTGCCGAGCACGCCCATGATGTTGAAGATGTTGCTGCCGACGACGTTGCCGACCGCAATGTCGCGTTCGCCACGCAGCGCCGCGAGGATCGACGTCGCCACCTCGGGCAGGGACGTGCCCGCAGCGACGATCGTGAGGCCAACGACGACATCGCTGACGCCCATCCAGTGCGCGAACTGCACGGCGCCATCGACGAGCCACTGCGAACCGAGCACGAGCAGAGCGAGCCCCGCCACGATGAAGCCGACGTTCACGAACCACGAGCTCTTGCCCTTCGGCGCGTACTCCGCTTCGTACTCGGCGACCACCTCGGCCTTCTCGCGCCGGCTCGAGCGGATGATCCAGACCGTGTAGACGATCAGGCCCAGCAGCAGCAGGCTGCCGTCGAGGCGGCTGATGCCACCGTCGAGCGAGATCAGCAGCACGGTGCCCGACAGCAGGATCATGATCGGCACGTCGCGGCGCACGAGATCCTGCGCGACCAGCAACGGCGTGATCAGTGATGACGCGCCGAGGATGAACAGCACGTTGAAGATGTTGCTGCCGATCACGTTGCCGACCGCCAGGTCGGCCTGCCCCAGCCACGACGCCTTCGTGCTGACGGCCAGCTCCGGCGCGCTGGTGCCGAACGCGACGACCGTCAGCCCGATCACGAGCGACGAAACTCCGGCGGCAGCGGCCAGTCGCGACGCGCCGCGCACGAGCCATTCGGCGCCGAGCACGAGCATGCCGAGGCCGACGAAGAACAGAACCATCACCATCCAGTCCATGCGGCGCGGAACAGTAGCGCGCGCCGCGGGCGGAGGCGCCATCCGCGCATAGAATGCGTCGCCATGTCGAACTCGACCCAGGACCTCGTGCGAGCTGATCGACCTCACTGTGCGGTGATCGCAGCGTCGCGCTGCGCGACGATCCGCGGCGCACGAAGCTTGCGAATGCCCGCTGGCTGCCGCATGCGTCCGACTACCGTTCGCCCGTGCATCCGATCTGCTTTCTGACCGGCGCCAGCGGGTTCGTCGGACGGCACCTCGTGCCGTTGCTGCAGCGCGAGTTCCGGCTGCGGGTGCTCGTACAGCCAGGGCAGGAGCTGCCCTGGTTGGCGGGCATCGACTACGAACGCGTCGAGGGCCGGCTCGCCGATGCCGCGACCGTCCAGGGCGCTGTGCAGGGTGCCGATGTCGTCGTGCATCTCGCCGCGCTCGTGTCGTTCTGCCGTGAAGATCGAGCCGCCATGTTCGCCATCAACACGACGGCGACCGCAGACCTCGCCGCCGCGGCGCGCACCGCCGGCGTGCGCCGCTTCCTGCACGTGTCGACGATTTCCGCGGTGGCCTTCCGCAACCACCCCGAGGTCGTGGACGAGAAGGCACCCTACAACTTCGGGCCGCTCTGCATCGGCTACTGCGACAGCAAGTTCGCTGGCGAACAGCGCGTGCTCGCCGAGGTCGCGCGCGGACTCGATGCCGTGATCGTGAACCCGCCGTCGATGTACGGTGCCGGTGATCGGCGCAAGGGCGATGGTTCGCTGCTGACGGCCGTGATGCGCGGCAAGCTGCGAATGGCACCGCCCGGCGGTCTCAACGTCGCCAACGTCGAAGACGTCTGCACGGGCATCGTCGCCGCACTGCACCGCGGCCGCACCGGCCAACGCTACCTCCTCGGCGGCGAGAACCTGACGGGCCGCGACCTGCTGCAGCGCGTGGCCACCATCATCGGCGCCCGCGCACCGCGCCGCACCGTCGCGAGGAGTGTCGTGCGTGCCGCGGAGCGCGCGCTGGCGATGAAGGAACGGCTGTTCGGCAGCAAGCCGCCGTTGACGAGCGAGATCCTGCGGCTGGCGCCGCGCTTTCTCTGGTTCTCGAGCAAGAAGGCGGCAGACGAACTGGGCTGGCGGCCCGGCAGCGTCGACGCCGGCATCGCGGCGGCGTGGCGGGAGCTGCAGTCGCAGCGGTGAAGAAGCAAGCCCGCCCGGAAGCGGAGATCAGGCGCTGGGCCTGGTGGCCGCGAGCCAGCCGCGCAATCGCCGCGGTGCTTCTATCAACCGTTCCTTCTGTTCTTTCGGCAGCCGCTTGAACGCGCGCTCGATGCGCATGGCAAGGCCGACTGCACCGATGCGCCTGCGGCACACCAGCTCGATCGGACCGCGGCCGCGCAGCGCCTTGGCGCCGCGCCCAGCACGATGCTGCGCGAGCCGCCGAGCGACATCGAGCGCGATGCCGGTGTAGAGCGCGCCATCGCTGCGCCGAACCACGTAGACCCACCACTCAGCTACGGGCGCGTCGCCTTTGCCCGCGTCATGCTGCGCCATCAGGTGCTGAAGCTCGAACTCGATCCGACGATCACGGGCTGCTACGGCTCGGACGGAGTGCTGCTCGCGGTCGGAGCCTGCCAACAAGGCCCTACCGCGCGGTGAACACTTCATCGATCGTCTTGCCGTCGAGCGTGCGCTCGAACCAGCGGTCGAGATCGGGCAGCGCCGCGCTGTTGACGCGTTCGACCAGGGTGTCGGGGAGCGAACCGAAACACTTGGCCAGAAGTTGCAGCAGATGCTTCGCGGCGCCGCGCGCTTCACCACGCGCTTCACCACGCGCTTCGCCACGTGCTTCGCCTTCCTTCAACAGTTTTTCGGCAGTGCTCATGATCGTGTCCTCGGGTCGTTGCAGGATTCTCTCGAAGGCCGCGTGCAGA
>JAYUCN010000823.1:0-3228 GCA_043740335.1 Planctomycetota bacterium | reverse complement strand
TAGCGTTGTTCGAGCAGGTAGCGCAGCCAACCGGCCGAGTTCGCATTGACGGGGCGATCCCACGCCATCGCGACGCGCGGCACCTTGAGCGGCAGCGCGTGGCCGGTGCCGAAGTTCGGCCCGTTCTCGACCCACGAGCTGTCGGCGCAGTACGGCGACACCCCGTGGGCCTGCGCCAGCTCGCGCATGCGCGCGTGCAGGTCGGCGGGCTGGTCCTGCACCTTCACGACGAACGAACCGGCCGGATACTCGACGCCATCGAGCGTGAACTTGCGATCGATGCAGCGCGCCTTGACCCCGAGCCGCAGCAACTCGGCCAACATCGCGGCCGCACCGTTCTGGCCCCAGGCGACGACGTAGGCGACCTGCGGTGGCTGGTCGCGCAACGGCGCAGCGCCGGCATTCGCCTCGCCCGCGAGCAGCAGCCGCCGTTCGCCCGTCACCGCATCGGCCGTCGTCCAGGTCTCGACGCCGAACAGCAGCGGCAGGGCCCATGCCGTGAGGTCGTAGAACTCCGTGCCCAGGCGGCGCGACTCGCGCCGCTTCTGTTCGGCGACGAAGGCGGGGTCCATGTCGAAGTGCGGCTGCAGCAGCACGGTCGCGAGCGTGCTCGCGGGCTGTGCCATCGACACGATGTACGAACCCGTCGGGAACGTCTGCTCCTTCTGCTCGCTGCCGCCCAGCATCTTGCTCTGCGCGCTCTTCAGTTCGCCCGTGGCGCGATGCACTTCGACGCCCTGCGCGATGAGCAGATTGCACAGCCGCGCGAGCCGCGTGCGATCGCCGCGGTCGGGGAACACGTAGTCGCGCACGGGCCCCTTCTCACCGCGCGCGATGCCGGCTCGACGATGCTGGAGCAGCGAACGTAGCGCCCCGTCGCGGCCGTTCGCGAGCGTCTCGAGCGTGGCCATCGAAGCGACGAAGTGGCGATGCACGCCGTCGCGGTAGAACAGCAGGCTGTCGTCGCGCCGACGGAACACGAGCCCGCGCGCGCTCGCCATCTCGAACGTCATGCCGATGCTGCCCTGGAACGTCGGCCAACCCTCGCCGTAGCCGGGGTAGAACGAGTCGTAGGCTTCGCGCGTGAAGTAGTCGAAGCCGAAGCGGTCGAACGCGCGCGCGTTGTTCTTGCCGTAGCGCGTGAGCCACTCGCGCTGGCCGGCGGTGATCTCGCTGTGCACGGGTGCGGCCGGCGGCGCGAAGTAGTAGCTCGAGTTGCCGCCCATCTCGTGCAGGTCGACGTAGACGAGCGGCCACCAGTCGAGGAACGCGCGCACGCGCGCCTGGGTCTCGGGCTGCGACATCGCGAACCAGTCGCGGTTCATGTCGAACAGCGCGTGGTTGACGCGGCCGCCGGGCCACGGCTGGCTGTGTTCGGCGCCGAGCGGCGTCGCGTCGGGCCAACGGCCGCGCGCGGCGCGCGTGCTGTGCACGAAGCGGTCGCGGCCGTCGGGGTTCTGCAGCGGATCGACGAGGATCACGCACTCGGCGAGGATCTTGCCGACGACGGGATCGTTCTGCGCCGCGAGCAGGTGGTAGAGCACGAGCAGCGCGGCGTCGGTGCCCGACGGTTCGTCGCCGTGCACGCAGTTGGCGAGCCAGCCGACCGCGGGCAGATCGTGGAGCAGGGTTTCTGCATCGGCGTCCGCGAGGCCGCGCGGATCGGCGAGCCTGTGCATGCCTTGCTGGATCGCGGGCAGCCGCGCGAGGTTCGTTTCGTTGGCGACGATCGCGTAGTAGAGGCGGCGGCCTTCCCAGCTCTTGCCGTACTCGACGAGGCGCACGCGTGGGGTGGCGGCAGCGAGGGTCTGCAGGTACTTCTCGACATCCGCATGCGCCGAGATCTCGTCGCCCATGGCGTGGCCCGTCGCCTGCTCGAGAGTCGGGATCGCAGGGTCGTAGGTGATGCCGGGCGCGAACGGACGCGCGGGCGCGGGTGCGGGGTCAGGCACCTGGGCGACTGCGGCGGTGCAGAGCACAAGGAACTGTAGGACGTGAGATCGCATTCGCGGCGGACTCTACGCCGTCAACGACACAGGGGCGAGGTGTCGTGCAGTGCTCGGGCCGAACCGTCGTCGCATCCGCTCCTCAACGGCAAGCCGGCTCGAGCCGACCGTGCTCGCGCAGGATCGCCAGCACGGCGTCGGTCGGCAGCTCTTCGATCGTGGTCCCATCGCGGCCGGTCATCGTGCGGGCGGCAAACAGCGCATTCGTGATCGCTTCCTCGGTCGCCTGCACGGTCGCGTCGAAGATAGGGTCGAGCATGCCGTTCGGCAGCATCGTCACGTTCCCGGGCGCCGCCATGTAGGCCGCCGCCGCGTTCGCCACCGAGAATGCCACGAACAGGTCGCCCGAGCCGTCGCCCGACGTGCTGCCCATGCGCGCGAGGCCGAGCGTCGCCCGCTGCGCCACGCGGCGCAGCTGGTGCGGGAGCAGCGGCGCGTCGGTCGCGACCACGACGATGATCGAGCCATCCTCCCGCCGCTTCGGCTCGCCGCGCGCGGCGTCGACGAGCATCGCCCCCACCGGCACGCCAGCGATGCGCAGCAGTTCCTTGCGGCCGTAGTTGCACTGCGCAAGCACGCCGACCGTGAACCCGCCGTCGCTGGCAGCGAGGCGTCGCGACGACGTGCCGATGCCGCCCTTCCAGCCGTGGCAGACCATGCCGGTGCCGCCACCGACGTTGCCCTCGGCCACCGGACCGCCACGCGCGTTGTCGAGCGCCGCGAACGCGTGCTCGGGCGTCACATGAAAACCGTTGATGTCGTTCAAGCGTCCATCCCACGTCTCCGCGACCACCGGCAGGGACCAGCAGTACTCGCCGCTCGGATCGGTCTTGCGGTGGGCGAGAGCCCAGCGGATCACGGCGTCGCGGACCACGCCGACGCTGTGGGTGTTCGTGAGCATCACGGGTCCCTCCAGCACACCGCCTTCGGCGAGCCACGTAGTGCCCGTCATCTCGCCGTTGCCGTTGAGTGAGTGCCAGCCGCCGAAGACGGCGCTCTGGTTGGCAACACCGCGCGGTAGCACTGCGGTAACGCCGGTGCGCACGGCGTGCGCGCCCTCGCACTCGATCACTGTGCAGTGTCCGACTTCGACGCCAGCGACATCGGTGATCGCGTTCAGGGGTCCGGGCGTGCCCTCGAACGGCACGCCGACCGCTCGCGGCCGCGGCCGTTCGTTCGGCGGCGAGGCGACCGCTTGCGTCGGACGATGCGTGCGCGGTGC
>JAYUCN010000822.1:0-3231 GCA_043740335.1 Planctomycetota bacterium | reverse complement strand
CGTACCCAACGCATCGAGCGACCGGCCCGGCATGGCCCCCGCACCGACCAACACGAGCCCCGCCACGAGCTCGCGCAGGCTGGCGACATGGAAGCTGGCGACAGCGGCCGCCTCGCGATCGCAGACGAGCACGACCGGTTGGTCCACGCTGCCCAACAGTTCACGCAGCGTCGAGATCGCCGCGCCCAGGTCGGGAGCGTAGTTCCGACCCCCGCCCGGCGAGTCGAGGAACGCGACGTTCCATTCCCTCTGCGCACCGAACTGTGCGAGCTCGTGCGCGGCCCAGGTCGGTCCGCGCGTGGTCGGTGCCGTCGGCCGGTGCGCTGTCGTATCGTAGGCGGGAGTCGCGGCCGCGAACACCACGAGCGGCCGCGGTTGTCGAGCTGCGGGCAGTCGCAGGATGCAGGGCAGCGGCTCGGCACCGCTCGACGGCAACGCCGTCAACACCGACCCCGTCATCGACGACAACACCGGCTTGCTGTCGGCAAGGTTCTTCAGCGCGAGTTCGAGACGCAGAAGCTCGGTCACCGCGTTGCTCTCGACTTCGAAGGCCTCGCCGTAGTAGGCGCGCACGACCGGCGCCGCGAGTCCGGCCAGTAACGCCTGATGCGGCTGCGGCTGCGAGCCACCGAGTTCCCGCGCGCGTGCCACGGCGGCTTCGCAGCGCGCCTGGTAGCCGCGCTGCACATGGAAGGGCCAGGACAGCACGGGATCCAACAGGCCCGGCGCCTTGCCGTCGACAAGCGTGCGCACGTGCAGCCGGTAGATACCGTCGGCCAGCTCGGCGGCCGGTACCTTCGCGACCGGTCGCGCCATGCGGAGGTCGCCGATCGTGGTCTCCTGCAGGAGCCGCGTCGCCCACACCTTCGTGCCCTTGGCGTCGTGCACCTCGAGGTCGAACGCGAGCTCCCCCGGTGCAGCCAGTGAGAACGGCAGGAATACCGAAACGTTCGTCGTGTGACAGACCTCGTTGCTGCCCTCGGGATCGGCGACCTCGGGCAGCACGAACACGGCGACGGTGGCACGCAGCACGAAGGCAGGATCGGCCTTGGTGCCGCGCAGGTGCGCAAGGGCCTTGGCCACCGGCAGGAAGGGCACGCCTGCATCCGACTCGACGAGAACGCGCGCGACCTGCTCCCGTTGCGCCGGCGTCGCGGTCGCGAGTTCCTGAAGCAGCTCATCGCGGCGATGTTCGAGATGGAGATAACCCCAGGCTTCGCGATAGGCCGGTCCTTGAGCCAGGACGGCGCTCGCTGCGAACGACCACGCGACGATCAGCGTGGCGGCAGCGGCGAGTAGTTTGCTTTGACCCATTCCTGGAAGGGAAGATCGATCGTGATCGGGTTCCAACCGTAGACCGCCTGCAGCGCGTCCCGCGTCGCCTGGTCCCGCTTCACGAGCCGCAGGAAGTCGCGGAACTTCGCCCCGCCGTGGGCGGTGAGGAGGAAGTCGACATAGGCAAAGGCGAACGCATGTTGTTCGAAGTCGAGCGTGTCGGTGTTGAGGATCGACAGCGCGGCGAACGATGGCGCCTTGCCCTCGTCGAGGATCTTGCGCACGGGCGCGCGCCAGCGGCCGCCCTTGAAGCCAGCACCCGCCAGCAGCAGGATCTCCTCGAAGCAGTAGTTCGTGCACTTGCCCGTGACCTTGTCCTCGAACCAGTGCGCTACCCCTTCGTCGATCCAGCCGTGCTTGCGGTTGCCGAGGAACAGGGCCGGCTTCATCTGGCTCAGCAGCAGGTGCGTCACGTTGTGAACGATGTTGCGATGCAGGGCTTCGTCGTCGGGAATCGTGCGCAGGTCCTGCCACATGCTGTAGACGTACTGCGGCCCCATGAGTTTGAGGCCCACCGAGTTCTGCGTGCCGAGATCGGTGACGCGCGGGCCGATGACGGCGTGGTCTCTAGCATCGCGGAACATGTAGACGGCCAGTCGATCGGGCAGATCGGTGTCGGGCACCTCGAACACCGTGAGGAACAACGTCCG
Organism: Planctomycetota bacterium; assembly: GCA_043740335.1. Classification (GTDB taxonomy): domain Bacteria; phylum Planctomycetota; class UBA1135; order UBA1135; family UBA2386; genus DASVAL01. The sequence goes on along the minus strand of JAYUCN010000822.1, from coordinate 1,246 downwards.
CAGCGCTTCGATGCGCTCGGCAAAGAGATGCATGAGCGCATGCGTGTCGAGCTTCTCGCGCCCGATGGTCGTGGGCCTGATTGCGAACGTCATGTCGACGTGGGTCGTCGCCATGTGCGCGAACGGCTCGCGGCCGGCAACCTTGTCGATGTCGGTGCGGCGCTTCGCCAACCACTCGCGAGCGAGCTGCTGACGCCGCTGCAGTTCCAACTCGACGGGGCCGTTGCTGCACATCCGGCAGTCGATGGCGAGAGCCCCCGCGCAGACCTTGCACTCCGTAGCGAAGCTGCAGGAGAGCGTGCCAGCGGCCGCCTGCTCCTGCGTCGACTGCTTGCCGTGCTTGCTGCACGGAATACAGCCGTGGTTGCTGCAGTCGCGGCAGGTGACCACGGGCGGCGTCTGCGCACGGCCTGCCGCGAGCAGCAGCAGAACACCCAGCAGCCAGCGCATCCGGACCATGCGCCACAAGGTAGCGCACGATCGCCAACAAGGTAACCAGGTGGTGCACACGGGCCTCGGCCTCACGGCATCTGCATCACCTTGTGCACCTGCGGCAGCACGCGCACGTCGAACTGCTGCCGCACCGCGGTCGCCAGGAACCGCTCCAGCTCGCCATGCGGGACCGGCTTCGTCACCGCTCCGAAGGGCGTCACGGGCTGCAACACGAGCAGGATCTTCTCGCGCAACGGCAGCAGATCCGCGAGCGCCTGTTCGAAGCTCGGATCCAGGACCCGATCCGTGAGCACGACCTTGACGTCGACGGTGGCACCGCGGCGCAGTGCGATTTCGCAGCAACGCCGATGCAGCACCCCGTAGCTGCCTCCCGGCGGCAAAGCGAGTTCGGCCTTGGCCGGCGCGCCGAGCGTTTCGGGCAGCTTGTAGTCGGCACTCAGGTGGTCGACCTGCTCGATGCACGCGGCCAGTGCATCCGGATCGATGGCCGCCGTCTCGAGGTGCAACCGCATGCCCCGCTGCCGGACCGCGCGACCGAACTCGCGCACGAAGTCCGGAAACACGAGCGGCTCCCCGCCCGTGAGGCTGACGCGCGGACTCTTGCTGCCCGGTGCGTTGGCGGCGACCACCTGTCGCACGAGGTCCGCCGCGCGATCCCAAGCGACGGGGTTCTGTTCCTGCTGCTCGCGTGCACCGAGCCGCACCGGGAAACGTGGCGGCGCCACGTAGCTGTTCGGCGTGTCGCAGTAGAGGCAACGCAGCGGGCAGGTCGCGGTGCGCACGAAGGTCATCG
>JAYUCN010000821.1:0-3237 GCA_043740335.1 Planctomycetota bacterium | reverse complement strand
CCGGCGGCCCGTTCGGCGGCACGACGGTCGTCGTGTTGCCCAAGGGCACCACCGAGGCCGACCGCGCCCTGTGGCTCGAGCACGAGCGGCGGCAGGTCATCAAGAAGCGCAGCATGTTCGCCAACCTCGCCATCGCCAGCAGCGACGGCGAACCGACCTTGCCGCAAGTCATCGCGCAGCTGAAGCAGCGCGGGCGTTCGCGCGTGCTGATCGTGCCCGCGATGTTCTGCGCCGATGTGGCGACGATGCGCGCGCTGAAGGAGCAGCTTGGCGACGCGGCGGCAGGCATGGACGTCGCGTGGCTGCCCGGGCTCGGCGCGGAGCTGGTCGCCGATCGCCGCTGACGCCTGGGGCGCGCTGCCTCGAAGGCTCCCGACCGGTCCGGATCTCTGCTCACCTCGTCGGCGTTTGTCCGGAAGATTCGCCGACGATGTGTGCACGTCGACTGTCCCGGCGCGATTTCCTTGCGCAACTGTGGGATCGGCGACTGCTGCGATGATCCGGCCCTACATTCGCGGTGCAAGCCGCGCGACGAAGCCGCCGTCGGTGCCGAGGCGGATGCGCATTGCATCGGTGGCCGACACATCCCTGCGTTCGACCTCGAGCCGATTGGGATCGCGTTCGCTGTCGTCGCCGTCCCGCCACAGTTCCAACGTGTGCGGTCCCGGCCCGAGGAACGACAGCGGCAGCACGATCTCGCGCGGCGCCCCCGCCGCGAGTCCGCCGACGTACCACACCATGCCGCGCCGTCGCGCCGTGACGAGCAATCGCCCGATCTCGGCGTCGAGCACCCGCGTCTCGTCCCACCACGTCGGCACGGACGTCACGAAGTCGAAGCCCGGCTGGTCGCGGTACGCCGCCGGGAAGTCGGCGACCATCGGCGCTGGATTGTCGAAGCACACGTACATCGCGAGCATGTGACCGCGCGTGCCGAGCACGTTCGGGGCCGTGTTCTTCGGCTGGAACTCGGCGCGGGTCACGGCGCGGAAGCCGCCGAGGTGGTAGTCCATCGGCCCGGCGACGAGCCGCGTGAACGCGACGCGCAGCGTGTGCTCGGGCGTGCACGATGCCCCCCACTTCAGGTACTCGAGGTTCAGCGAGCCTTCGTGGTTCATGAGGTTGGGGAACGTGCGCTGCCAGCCGGTCGGCTTGTACATGCCGTGGAAGTGCACGAGCACGTGGTGCCGCGCCGCCGCGACCAGGACCTGCTCGGCGAACTCGACGGTCTCCTGGTCGTCGCGGTCGAGGAAGTCGACCATCACGCCGTTCCAACCGAAGTGCTCGAACGCGGCGAACACTTCTTCGACGCGGCCGCGTACGGCACCCTGATGGACCCAGGTCCACAGGAGAACGCCCTTCTCGGTCGCGTAACGCCGGATCGCGGCGAGATCGAGGTCGTCGCGCACGCGCGCAGCATCGGTGTCGGGCCCGGGGAACAGGCCCTTCTTCGATTGGTGGTACCACGGCGTGTCCCCTTCGTCGGCGACGACGGCGTGGAACGCGATGCCGTGCGCGGCGCACCAGTCGATGTGCTGCTTGCACGTCGCGAGCGACAGGATCGACCCGCCACGTTCAGCCTCGAACAGGTAGCCGTTCCACCACGGCCACGTGAGCTTGCCGGGCCGGATCCAGCCCGGGTCGAACGCGGGCGGGTCGTTGAGGCAATACAGCGTGTTCGATTCGAGCAGCACGCCGGGTCGGTCGCCGAGCAGCACGACGCGCCACGGCGTCACCATCGGCAGCGTGCACTCGACCGCGATGCCGTCGTCGCGCAGCGACAGCACCGTGACGAGAGCGCGCGAGTCCGGCTCGCGGCGCAGCGACATGCCTGCGTAGTGACGCAGCGCCGCCTCCGTGATCGACACGAACGGTCCACGCGTGAACGCCGCGGTGAGCGGCACGTCGAGCAACTGTCCGACCGGCAGATCGGCGAGCGGCACTTCGTTCACGGGATGCTCGTGCGAGGTGCGGAAGTGTTCGAGGTACGACGCGTAGACCGTGGGCTCGCCAGCAAGGGCGAACGAGGTACGCTCGTCGGCGATGCGCAACGTCGCGTGCCCGTCCGCGGCCGGCACTTCGTAACGGAACGCAATCGCGTCGTCGTAGCAGCGCACCACGACGTGCACGGGCAGTGCTTCATCGCGGTGCAGCGACAGGCGCAGTTCCTCGAAGTGATCGCGCGCATGGTCGGCCTTGCCAAACAGCACCGCGATGCGTTCGTCGTGCGTGGCCCGCACCGCCGCGGTCGCGTGCGCCCCCGCGAGCAGGTCCACAGCTCCCGCCGCCACGAGACGCAGCTGGCAGTCGCCGAGCACCGGGCGACCGTCGAACGAAGCCGACCACCGCGGCACTTCGTCGGTGCCGACCGCCGGCAACTGCACGTCGACTTCGATGCGCCCGTTCGGCGACCGCAGTTGCTGCGTCAGCGCCACGGGCGGCGCCGGCACCTGGCCGCCAACGCACGCGACCAGTGCAACGACCAGCCAGACGAACGCGGTCACGCTCTTGTGCATGGGTGGTCCTGCGCCTGCCGCATCACGTTCCTCGACGACAGCCGATCGAGGATCGCGTCGACGACGTTACCGTGCACGCGTCATGAAACCACGCGCCCGCCTCGTCGCCCACTTCAGTGCCCTGCTCGCGGTCCTCGCAGCGCATCTGCCGGCCCAGGACAGCAAGCCGCGCGTGCTCACCGACCGCTACGAGGCGGTGTCGCACATGCTCGCAATGCGCGACGGTGTGAACCTGCACACGATCGTCGTCGCGCCGAAGCAGGGCAACGAACCGCTGCCGTTCGTGTTCCTGCGCACGCCCTACGGCGTCGCCAACTGGCAGCGCCACTTCGATTCCTACATGAAGCAGCTCGCCGAAGACGGCTACGTGTTCGTGTTCCAGGACATCCGCGGGCGCTTCGGCAGCGAGGGCACGTTCGTCATGCAGCGGCCGCTGCGCGCGACCGATCAGAAGCTCACGATCGACGAAGGCACCGACGCCTGCGACACGATCGACTGGCTCGTGAAGAACGTGCCGAACACCAACGGTCGCGTCGGCATGCTCGGCATCAGCTACGACGGCTGGACGACGATCATGGCGGCGGTCGAGCCGCACCCCGCGCTGCGCGCGATCTCGCCGCAGGCTTCGCCGGCCGACATGTGGCTCGGCGACGACTTCCACCACAACGGTGCGTTCCGCCTGAGCTACGGCTTCGAGTACGCCGCGATGATGGAGAGCGGCAAG
>JAYUCN010000820.1:0-3237 GCA_043740335.1 Planctomycetota bacterium | reverse complement strand
AGGCGCTGGTGTGGGTGCGCGGCCTCGTGCTCGCGGGCAACGCCGAACGCATCGGCCGCGAGATCCGCCAGGAGATCGAACGCCGCCTGCAGTTCCTGACCGACGTCGGGCTTGGCTACCTCACGCTCGAACGCCGAGCGCCGACGCTGTCGGGTGGCGAGTCGCAGCGCATCCGGCTTGCGGCGCAGGTGGGTGCTGGCCTGCGCGGCATCCTCTACGTGCTCGACGAACCGAGCATCGGCCTGCATGCCAGGGACCAGCAGCGGCTGCTGGCTACGCTCGAAGCGCTGCGCGACCGCGGCAACACGGTGATCGTCGTCGAACACGACCAGGAGACGATGCAGCGCAGCGACTTCCTCGTCGACATCGGCCCGGCTGCGGGCGTGCACGGTGGCGAGATCGTCGTCGCCGGCACGCCGGCCGAAGTGCGGGCGACGCCGCATTCGCTGACGGGGCGCTACCTGCGCGGCGAACTCACGGTGCCGATGCCGAAGGTCCGGCGCACTGCCGACCGCGGTTCGCTGCGCATCCGCGGCGCGCGCCACCACAACCTCCAGGACCTCGATGTCGAGCTGCCGCTGGGCCGCCTGATCGCCGTCACTGGCGTGTCGGGCTCGGGCAAGTCGACGCTTGTGCACCACGTGCTGGTGCCGGCGCTGCGGCGGGAACTCATGGACGCCGACGCCGGCGCTTCGCACTGCGAACGCATCGACGGTATCGCGCAGCTCGACAAGGTCGTCGAGATCGACCAGGCGCCGATCGGCCGCACACCGCGCAGCAACCCGGCGACCTACACCGATCTCTGGACGCACGTGCGCGACCTCTACGCGCTGCTGCCCGAGTCGCGGCTGCGCCAGTACGAGAAGGGCCGCTTCTCGTTCAACGTCGCCGGCGGTCGTTGCGAAGCATGCCAGGGTGCGGGGGTCACGACGCTCGAGATGAACTTCCTGGCGCCCGTCGAAGTCGTCTGCGAAGAGTGCGGCGGCGCGCGCTTCCACGCCGAAACGCTGACGATCCGCTGGCAGGACAAGAGCGTGCACGACGTGCTCGAGATGACCGTCGACGAAGCCGCGGCGTTCTTTGCCAACTTGCCGAAGATCGCGCGCGGGCTCGTGGCGCTGCAGGACGTCGGCCTCGGTTACCTGCGGCTCGGTCAGCCGTCGACGACGCTGTCGGGCGGTGAAGCGCAGCGCGTCAAGCTGGCGACCGAACTCCAGCGGCCGGCCACGGGCAAGACCTTCTACGTGCTCGACGAACCGACCACGGGTCTGCACTTCCACGACGTGACGAAGCTCATGGAGTCGCTGCAGCGCCTCGTCGACGCCGGCAACACGGTGCTCGTCATCGAACACAACCTCGACGTCGTGCGCGCCGCGGATTGGATCGTCGACCTCGGTCCCGAGGGTGGCGATGGCGGTGGCCGGCTCGTCGCGTCCGGCACGCCCGAAGAGGTGGCTGCGGTCAGCGCTTCGCACACGGGCGCCGCCCTGCGGGCGATCGGCATCGGCAAGCGCGCTGGCAAGAACGGCAAGGTCGCCGCTGCGACGACGCCGGCGACCGCAACGAAGCGCACGCCGCAGGTGCTCCGGCCGACGCACATCCAGGTGCGGGGTGCCCGCACGCACAACCTCCAGGGCGTCGACTGCGATGTGCCGCTCGGCAAGTTCACGGTGGTCACGGGACCGTCGGGCTCCGGCAAGTCGAGCCTCGCGTTCGACACGATCTTCCAGGAAGGGCAGCGGCGCTTCCTCGAAAGCATGTCGACCTACGCGCGGCGTTTCCTCGGCCGCATGGATCGCGCCCCCGTCGACCGCCTCGACGGGCTTGGCCCATCGATCGCTATCGACCAGCGCCGCACGTCGCGCAGTCCGCGTTCGACCGTGGCGACGACGACCGAGATCCACGACTACCTGCGCCTGCTCTATGCGCGCATCGGCCGGCCGCACTGCCCGACGCACGGGCAGGAACTCATCGCGTGGTCGCCGAGCAAGGCCGCCGCTTCGCTCGTGCGCGCCGACGCTTCAGGTTGGGCGGGACGCCGCGCCTACCTGCTCGCGCCGATCGTCGTGCCCGACGACGTGCGCAACGACAGCAAGAAGGCCACTGCGTGGCTCGCGGCGCTGCGCACGGAGTGGCAGAAGGGGGGCTACGTGCGCGCGCTCGTCGACGGCAGCGAACTGCGGCTCGACGGCACCTGGCCCGACACCGTGCCACACGAAGTGATGCTCGTCGTCGATCGCACGACGCTCGCGGACCGCGCCCGCCTCGCCGATGCGATCGAGCAGGCGCAAGCGGCGGCCAAGGCCCACGGCGGCCCCGCCGCGGCGGTGGCCCAGCTCACCGACGGCAACCAGGCAGGGCAGCGCCACTGGTTCCGCAGCGCGGCCGGCTGCCACCTCTGCGACTACGAGGCGCCGGTCGATCCGCATCCGCGCTCGTTCTCGTTCAACCACCACAGTGCCGCGTGCACGAGCTGCCTCGGCCTCGGCGAGGTCGTCGTCTGCGCCGAGGACCTGCTCGTCAACCACCCCGACCGGCCGACGTTCGGAGGCGCCATCAAGCACCAGGGCGCGGCGTTCACGTTCCTCACGGGCCGCGACGGCTGGTACGCGGAAGTCGCCGAAGTCGTCGCTCAGCGGCACGGCTTCGATCTGTCGCTGCCGTTCTGCAAGCTGCCGGCGAAGGCGCGGCAACTGCTGTTGCGCGGTTGCGGCGCCGAACGCTTCGAGGTCGTCTTCAAGAAGGCCGAGGCCGGCCGGCGCCGCGAGTGGCGCATGGCGGTGCCGTGGAAGGGCCTCGCGCGCCAGCTCGAGGAATGGTTCTTCGGCAAGGACGGTGAGAACTCGGGCGACGAACGCTTCCGCGCCGTGATGCGGTCGCAGTCGTGCCCCGACTGCCAGGGGGAACGGCTGCAGCCGGGGCCGCGGGCTGTGCGCGTCGGTGGTAGGCGGCTGCCCGAGGTACTGCGACAGACCGTCGACGACGCGGCGGCCACGATCGATGCGCTGCAGCTCGACGCCACGGAACGCCGCATCGCCGCCGATGTACTGAAGGAGGTGCGGAACCGCCTGTCGTTCCTGCGCGAGACGGGTCTCGGGTACCTGACCCTCGAACGCTCGGCGGCGACGCTGTCCGGCGGCGAGGCGCAGCGCATCCGGCTGGCGACGCAGCTCGGCAACAAGCTCACGGGCGTGCTCTACGTGCTCGACGAACCGACCGTCGGCCTGCACCCCAGGG
>JAYUCN010000819.1:0-3241 GCA_043740335.1 Planctomycetota bacterium | reverse complement strand
GCTACGGCGCGCTCGGCGTCTGGCCCGACGAAGCCCCGGTCGAGGTGGCGATCGCGTCGTTCCCGTGGGTGAAGAAGGACGAGCGGACCCTGCTCGAGAACGGTCTCGACGTCGGCGTCTCGAGCTGGCGGCGCATGGCGCCCGACACGTTGCCGGCGATGGCGAAGTGCGCGGGCAACTACGTGAACTCGGCCCTTGCGGTCAGCGAGGCGAAGCAGCGCGGCTTTCACGAAGCGGTGGTGCTCGACATCGACGGCTACGTGAGCGAAGGCACCGGGCAGAACATCTTCCTCGTGCACAAGGGCAGGTTGTCGACGCCGCCCGTCGGTTCATCGATCCTGGCCGGCGTCACGCGCGCCTGCGTGCTGCAGCTCGCGCACGACCTCGGTCTGCAGGCCGTCGAGCAGCGCCTGCCGCGCGAGATGCTCTACACCGCGGACGAGGCGTTCTTCACGGGCACCGTCGCGGAGGTGACCCCGATCCGGTCGGTCGATGGCTTGCCGGTCGGCGACGGCAAGCGCGGTGCTTTGACGAAGACGCTGCAGGAGGAGTTCTTCGCGATCGCGCGGGGACAGATGGACGATCGCCACGGCTGGTTGACGCCGATCCGCGGTGCGTAGAGCGGACGCGGCGACGGCGCTCAGTTCTTCCTGGCGGCCTTGCTGGCCACCTTCTTCTTCGGAGCACTCTTCTTCGGCGCAACGGGCTTCTTCGCCGTCTTCGACTGCTTGCCGCCATCCCGCGTCTTCGCGAGCAGGCTCGTGTAGATCTCGACGTAGCGCTGCGCGGGCATGCGCCGGATCGCTTCGCCCAACACGTCGAGGGCGAGGTCGTCGACCTTCTTGAAGCGCAGGCAGGCCTTCCCCATGTCGAGCTTCCTGCCCGTGGCCGCCCAGGCATCGCGGAACCAGTGGGACTGCTGGTTGTCCATGTAGATGCCCATCAGGTGGACGGACATGTAGTTCTTCTGCGAGGCGAGTGCCGCGAACGGCAGCGGCTGCTTCGGATCGCAGTGGTAGCCCGCCGGGAAGACGCGGTGCGGCACGGCGTAGCCGATCATTCCGTACTGCATGCCCTCGACGTAGTTCTGGTCGAGGTTCCGGCGGATGACGTCGCGCACGGCGCGGATGGCGGTGCGGCGATCGGCGGGAAGGGACGCCAGGTATTCGGCGACGGTGGTGGCCTTCGACTGCATGGTCGGCAGTCTACGCACCACGGGTCGTTGTTGCCCAGCGCGTGGGACGGGAGGAGTTCAGAAGATCGTGAGTCCGGGCACGCGGGTCGCGAGACCGCGCAACCGCACGCGGCATTCGACGAGGGACCCATCGGCCACTTCGACGCTGAAGCGGTGCAGTTTCGTGAAGCCGAGGTGCGCGCGCAGTCCGGTCCAGCGCTGCAGTTCCGCCGCGACGACGGCGAGCACGTCGGTGTCGTTGCCGCCGACCAGTGCCCCGTTCGCTTCGCAGCGCACGAGGAACCGGCCTGGCAGGGCACGATCCGGAAAGACCTGAGCACAGAAGATCGCCTCCGCGAGGGGCGTGTCGAGGTCGTCGGCCGGGACCACGCCGTAGCCCCGCAGCTCCGGGGCTTCGCTCGCGGTGCCGCCGAAGAACGCGAAGGCATGCGGCTCCGTTCGCACGCGGCCAGCGGTGTCGGCGAGGGCTGGGTCGAACCGCAGAAGGAGGCTGCCGGCCACGGGGTCCGGCAGCGCGAGCACGAGGCGACGGGCCACGACCGGCGTGGGCACCTCGCCACCGAGCGTGACGACGAAGCCGTGGGGGGCGGGTTCGATGGCGGTCGCCGCGCGGCCGAGGCGCAGGGTCGGGCCGAGTTCGCGGCGGCAGGCCTGGACGAGTTCTTCGTTGCCGGTGCGGAACGACACGGGCATCGGATCGACGGGGATCGGTTGGAGTTCCTTGCCCGTGAAGAGGCTGCCCTTGTGGGCACTTGCCAGTGCTGCAACGAGCGGTGGTGGTTGGTGCAAGCACTCGAGCACTGGGCTGATCTCGTGCCGCGCGAACCCGAACGGACCCAGTTCACACAGAAAGCCGTTGCTGCGTTGCGTGCGGATCGAGCCACCTGGCTGGGGCAAGACGTCGACGACGAGCAGGCGTGCTCCTGGCTGTTCGCGCTGGACCCGCAGCGCGGCCACCAGACCGCGCAGGCCGGCGCCGAGCACGAGCACATCGAAGGCGTCACCATCCATGCCGGCACCCTACCACTCGTACGAGCGATCGGGCACGCTCGACCTGATCGACCTCACCTTGTGAAGGCAAGGCATGCTGCCGACCAACCTGTTGCCCGTACATGCAAGGAGGCGGGATCACCCCGCCTCCTCGAGCAATCGCGGCGTTGCTGAGCGCGGTCTTGTTCAGAACTCGAGCTGGAAGCCGATGCGCAGGATGTGGTTCGTCGTGGAGGCGCCGGCGGCATCAGGATCGACGTCCTGGAACGTGTACTCGATCTGCGTCTTGCAGGCATGCCCGTGGTAGAAGGCGTTGACCACGGCGCTGACCTCCGTGCAATCACCGAGGGTGCCGCCGAGGCCCTGCGAGCCAGTCAGGAAGTCGACCCCCGAGCCCGCGGTGCCATCGTCGGTCTCGTTCATGTTGACCCGCAGGCCGACACCCCACTGCATCGGGCTGTCACCGCTCTTGGGGAACAGGTAGCCGGCCGCAAGCGCCCAGCCCCTGGGTTCTTCCTTGTCCGCAACGGGACCCTGGAGGTCGTCGGTGCGCATGAAGTACTCGCCGAGCACGTGGAAGTGGTTGACCGTCCAGCCCGTGTTCAGGTTGAGTGTCGTGCTTTCGATGTCCTGACCACCCGTGGCGTCCTTGCCATTGCCGAGCGCCAAGCCGACACCCACCGTTCCCTTGAGCGGAGTGTCGTCCGTGCGCCAGTCGCCTTGTCGACGCTTCTCGATGGTTTGGTTGCCGTCGTGGAAGTCACCCAGCGGGTCGAAGTTGGCCGCGAAGACGTAGCTCAACTCGTTGTCGGAGTTTGCGGTCTCTTCGCCGCGATCCGTGTAGCCGAGCACAGTGCCAGCGCCCGCTCCGGATGCGCCGCCGAGGCCGTCGGCGCCATGAACACCGATGTCGCCGGTGGCCTCGGCGGCGCATCCGGCGCGGGCGCGGGCACTGTGCTCGGCTACACGGATCGCGGCGAAGAGACCGCAAACTCCGACAACGAGTTGAGCTACGTCTTCTCCGCCAACTTCGACCCGCTCGGTGACTTCCACGAC
>JAYUCN010000818.1:0-3245 GCA_043740335.1 Planctomycetota bacterium | reverse complement strand
CCGGCCGACTCCTCGTCGAGGTGCCTGTTCTGGCCATCTTGCCCATGGTGATCACCGGCCGCGCCACGGCAACCGCGAAGCTGACTGTTCCTGCCGGTTTGCCGGGCGACACGATCTACGCGCAGCTGGTGTGCAGCCGAGGTTCCCAGGTCGTTGCCACGAGCGCGGGATTGCGCGTGCGACTGCTGCGGTGACTGGTCTACGGCTGCAGCGTGATCGACAGCCCGGGCGACGACGACCATCCGAACGGCGATGGCGTGCACACCGCCGGGCTCCAGAGCCAGACCGCCTGCGCGTTCAGGTTCATGCCGGCGAGCGGCGGTGACGGCGGGATCGGGAACCCGAAGCTGCCGATGCCGCTGACATCGCTCGCCATCGTCAAGAGCACCAGGAATGCGGACGTCACCTGCACGTGCGCGAGGAAGCCGAACCCGAACGGGTCGGAACCGGCGACGTCGGCGTCGCTGGCGATTGCCAGCAAGCCGATCGAGAGTGCCGGGGCGTTGCTGCAGCGCAGCGTGAACATCGGGTTGCCGACGACCGGTGAGCAGTCGGCGGTCAGGGCGTGCGCCCCCGCGCAACCCGGCGTGCCGACACCGTACGGCAACAGCCCCGCCTGCACGGGCGCGCTCGGCACGATCTTGTAGACCTGGCCCGCAAAATCGCAGAGGTAGAGTTCGCCGCGGCCATCCTCGCCGAAGGCCGTGGGCCCGACCAGGAAGTACGGTGTCGGCGGTACCAATTCCGCCGTGCGATCGATCAGCTGCGTGATGCCGCTGCCGTTCCGCCGGAACGACCAGATCTGGAGCGTCATGTAGTCGGCGAAGAAGTAGGCGCCGCGCAGGTCGGGGATCGCACAGCCGCGGTAGACGTAGCCGCCGATGATCGCATGCGGCGGCGACACCGTGCCGTACTCGTGGATCGGCAACGTCAGCGCCGGGGCGTTGCAGGTGCACACGGGCAGCCCATTGCAGAGCGTGCCCGTCATGCACGACCAACCGTAGTTGCGCCCGCCGGGTACGCCAGCGGGCTGGAAGTCGACCTCTTCGTGCTGGCCGCCGACGTCCGCGATGTACAGATCGCCGGTCAAGCGATCGAAACTGAACCGCCACGGATTGCGCAGACCCAGCGCCCAGATCTCGTCGCGCGGATCGCCCGGGCCGATGAACGGATTGTTCGCCGGGATGCCGTACAATAGCGGTGGTGCTGGATTGTCGACGTCGATGCGCAGCAGCTTGCCGAGCAGGCTGTCGCCGCGTTGGGCGTTGTTCTGCGGATCATCGGGCCAGAGCGGCGGCGTGCTGCCGCCGTCGCCGATCGAGATGTAGAGCTTGCCGTCCGGCCCGAACGCGAGCATGCCGCCATTGTGGTTGCCATAGAGCAGCGGCGTCGTCAGCAACGTCACGCCACTGGCAAGATCGGCGACGTCGGGATTGGTCGTCGACACCGTGAAGCGCCTCACGTACGCGGAGTGGGCAGGGAAGCCGTTGTGGTAGACGAAGAACTGGCCGTTGCTCGCGTAGTTCGGGTGGAACGCGAGACCGAGCAGCCCCGCTTCGCCGCCGAACAAGACCGTGCCGGTGCCGGTGAGGTCGAGGAACGGTGTCGGCAGCAGGATGCCATTGCGCACGATGCGGATGCGACCCTGCTGTTGCACGACGAAGATGCGCTCGAGGTCGTTCGGCGGTGAGGTCACGAGCACCGGTCGCGTCAAGCCCGCGGCAACGAACTGCAGTGAGAGCGGGGTCTGCGCTGCGGCGGGGGCGACGGCGAGCAATGGCAGCACGACGAACAAGAACCGACGGTCGAGCATGGTCCTCCTGGCGGTGGGACGAAGAGTGTAGCAGACGCAACCTGCCAACCACCGCGGAACGCCCACCGGATCTGCGGCAATTCCCCGGACCGCCGAAGGAACTGCAGCACCCAGGAAGGACCACATGCAGCCGACCCGCCACGGCCGTGTCCGGACTTCGCGATGCTCGCAGAACTCCGCCCTGGTACTACACATCTCTCTCGTCCCGCATCCCGGATCGAACCGCTACTCGAACGTCAGCGTACGTCGTGCGAGCCAGAGAGGCGACACTTCCTTCGTCGATGCCACTTTCCATGCTTGTAGCGGCGTTCGTACTCGCCTACCCGGTAGCGAAGATCACCATGCTCGCATTCCGTCATGCATTGCTCTTGGCAATGGCTGGGTCGTCGGCCCTGTCAGCAAGAAGCCTCGTCGCCCAGGCCCCCAATGAATTCGACTTCGACACGACGCAGTTGGCGATCACGGCGATCCCGCCGAACGGCGCGTCGCACTCGATCACGAGCTCGATCACCTACACGGGGCAGAACCTCGCCCTGAACGCTCCGCTCATCGTGCGCGCCGGCGCCGAACTGCGACTCGTGCGTTCAGTCTTGAAGGTTTACGGCAACGTGCTGCTCGAGGATGGGAGCCGGATCACGGTCATCGACTCCTCGCTGCTGCTGCCGTGCCAGTACCAACGGCAGTACGAAATCCGCAACGAGGGTGGGTTGATGCATACCGAGCGCTCGGTGATCGGCAGCACGCGCAATGGCAGCAGCCTCTTTCTCACGCGATTCCTGCATCTTCGCGGCACGTGGTTGGCGCGCCAGACGGTCATGCAGGCATTGGGGGTCATCATCGCCGACGGTCGCAACGGCTGGTTCGGCGATCCGCGGTTCAAGGGCGGATCGGTGTTCGCGGACGGACTCTACGAAGGTGATGGCGCCGACGCCGTGCACCTGAGCGGTGTGGGCGACGTGGTGCTCGCCAATGGCACGATGAGCGTCGGCTTCTACTATGACGCAGCCGGCAGCCCCGTGCCGACCTCGGCGACGATCGATCTCGACGCGCGCTCGCCACAGACTGTCGTCTACGGCGATCCGCTCGTGCACCAGGGAGTGACGGCTCCGCTCCCCGGGCACCCGTGCCGGTTGGAGCTTCGCAATCACCGGTCCGCGAACTGGCAGTTCTTCGCCGTCAACGCCTCCTCGGCCGGCCCGCTGCAAACCATCACGTTGCGCAACGCGGAAGACATCATCTGCAGCCTCCGTGGCGTCAACCTGGTGGGCTCCCCCGTGCTCGGCGGGCCTTGGGCGAGCTACTACTCGCGACTCCCGGGGCTGCCCTCGACGACCCGTCCGGGCTACCACACGCTCCCGCCGGGCTGCTCGGTCCGCCTCGGCAATGTCGTGTTCCAGTCCGGCCCGGGCGTCAATGACGGGAACCGGATCCG
>JAYUCN010000817.1:0-3247 GCA_043740335.1 Planctomycetota bacterium | reverse complement strand
GCAGGCGCGGCAGGCGATCGCGACCCTGGATGGAACGGTGTTCGGCACGCGCCAGCTGCGCGTGACCGAAGCCGAGGACCGGCGCCCCGGTGGACCTGGTGGTCCCGGGGCACCACGCGGCTCTGGTGCCCCGAGGCCTCCGGATCGTGTGGACGCTGGTCAGCCGCGAGCCGGTGGTGGGGGCTACGGTGGCGGTTCGGACCGGCCTGCGGGAGACGATGCAGGGCGCAACCGCTTCGGCCCCGACGCGAGGCCCAAGCACGAGCGCGCACCGGAGCGACGGCCCCAGCCGCGGCGACGCGACGAAGGGGATGACTCGGGGTACGGCGGCAAGCGTGGCAGTCGCCGCTTCGACGACGACGAGTAGTCCGGTAGCGAGCAGCCCGGAGTTCGCTGGTAGCATGCGGCCGCGCTTGATGTTCGTGGTTTGTTAGGTATACCGCGCGGGTGGTTCTGCTACTCGCACGCACGCACTTCTCGCTGCTGACGGCCCCGGCTTCGCCGCAGGCGCTGTGCGAAGAGGCCGTCCGGCGCGGCTGCGAACACCTCGTGCTCGCCGACACCAACGCCCTCTACGGGCTCCTGCCGTTCGCGAGGCAAGCGGCGCGCGTCGGCTTGCAGGCGGTGTTCGGCTGCGAACTCGTGCACGGCGCGCACCGGCTCGTGGTGGTTGCCCGCGACGGCATCGGCTATGCGTCGTTGTGCGCGCTGCTCAGCGAACGGCATGGCACGTTCGGCCCCGAGGCGTCGGCGTTCGATCTGCCGCGCGCCTGCGAGCGGCACGCGGCGGGACTCTGGTTCCTGTGCGGTGATCCGCGGCTGCTGCCGCTGCTGGTAGCGCGCGTGCCGACCGCACAGCTGCTCGTGGCGTTGCCGGGCCGCTCGGTGCCGTCGACGGTCGGTCTGGATGCAGTGGCGGCGATCGCACCTTCGACGACGGTGTCTTCGTCAACTGGACCTTCGACGATCGGGCGCAAGCTGCCCGATCCGGGGCCGCGGTGGCCGCGCCGATTGCTGATCGAGATCGCGCGTGATCTCGACCTGCAGCTCGTCGCCGTGCACGACGTGTGGTTCCCGACTGCAGCCGACCACGCGCTGCACCGATTGTTCCTGGCCGTGAAGTGGAACCGCGCATTGCGCGGCGGCGATCCCGTCGGTGACCTGCACGGCATCCCGATGGCCGCCGCAGAGGCGCACCTGCCCGAGCCCGGTGCCTGGCACCGGGACCACGACGACCATCCGGCCGCGATCGCCATGGCCGCGGCCGTGCGCGCGAGCTGCACGCTCGCCTTTCCCGAACGGGCTTCCCCGATCTTTCCGCCCGTGGCGCTGCCGCCCGACGTCACCGCCACAGCACACCTGCGCTGGCTCGTGCTGGCCGGCCTGCAGCGGCGCTACGGCAACGACGCCGTGGCCAGCGCCCGCTGCGAGCACGAGCTCCAGGTCATCGAGCGCATGGGGTTCCCGCCCTACTTCCTCGCCGTCTCTGCGATCGCCGACCTCGCGCGCGCGCGCGACATCCCGTTCCTCGGCCGCGGTTCGGCCGCCGACAGCCTCGTCGCGTACTGCCTCGGCCTCACCGACGCCGACCCGCTGCGCTACGGTCTGTTGTTCGAGCGCTTCCTGAATCCGGGCCGCAGCGACCTGCCCGACATCGACCTCGACTTCTGCTGGCGGCGCCGCGACGAACTCATCGCCGCGGTCTACGCCCACTTCGGCCCTGACCATGTCGCGATGATCGCGACCTACAACACGTGCGGGCCGCGCGCGTCCTATCAGGAAGCCGCCAAGGTCATGGGCCTGCCACCGGCCGAAGCGGCGCGCCGCAGCAAGCTGCTGCCGTGGCACGCGCATGCGGGTGTCGACCTCGCGGCCGTCGTCGCCGGGACCCCTGGGTTCTGGCGGAGCGGCGAGCGTGCGAACGCGTGCGCCGATGGCGACGTGCTGCCGCCCGCGCGCGAACACCTGCTGCTCGCCGCCGCGCAGCACCTGTTGCAGGCGCCGCGCCACCTCGGTGTGCATCCGGGTGGCGTCGTCATCACGCCTGCACCGATCGCGACGTTCGCCCCGCTCGAACGCGCCGCCAAGGGCGTCGTCGTCACGCAGTACGACATGCACTTCGTCGAAGCGCTCGGTCTCGTCAAGATCGACCTGCTCGGCAACCGCGCGCTGTCGATCGTGCACGACTGCGTGTCGATGCTGCGCAGCCACGATGTCGCCGTGCCCGACCTCGCGCAGATTGCCGAGGACGATGCGCGCACCGGCGCCCTGCTGAAGAACGGTGGCACGCTCGGCTGCTTCCAGGTCGAGTCGCCGGCGATGCGTTCGCTGCTCCAGCAGATGGCAGCGGGCACCATGGACCGCGTCATCCAGGCGATCGCGCTGGTGCGGCCGGGGCCGGCGGCGTCGGGCATGAAGGACGCGTTCGTGCGGCGCGCGCGCGGGCTCGAACCGGTGGTCACGGCGCATCCGCTGCTCGCGGAAGTGTTCGCCGACACGTTCGGCATCATGCTCTACCAGGAGGACGTGATCCGGGCCGCAATGGCGGTCGCCGGTCTCGATGCGACGGCGGGCGATGGGCTGCGGCGGCAGCTCGGCAAACGGGCGAACGGGGGCGCAAACGGCTTCGATGCGTTCCTCGTCGCCGGGTTGAAGCGCGGTCTGCCGCGCCCGGCGATCGAGCAGGTGTGGGCCGAGATGGCGCGCTTCGCCGGCTACTCGTTCTGCAAGGCGCATGCGGTGAGCTACGGCCGGCTCGCGTTCCGCTGCGTCTGGCTGAAGGCGCGCTGGCCGGCGGCGTTCCTCGCGGCGATGCTGCGCAACGACGCGGGCTACTTCGCTCCGGGCGTCTATGCCGAGGATGCCAAGCGCCTCGGTGCCGTGCTGCTGCCGCCGTGCATCCAGACGGGCGGTGCCGAGTACGAACTGGTCGGCACGGCGACGATCCGCGTCGGGCTGCAGGTCGTGCGCGGTTTGTCGACAGCGACCGTGCAGGCGATCCTCACGGCGCGCGCCGCCGGCGGTCCGTTCCGTTCGCTGGTGGACTTCCTCGCGCGCGTGCGGCCCGCGCGCGACGAGGCCGAGAAACTCATCCTGGTCGGGGCGCTCGATGCGCTCGGCACGACGCGGCCCGAGTTGCTGTGGCGGCTTGCCGTGGCGACGACGCCGCAGGGGCAGCAGCTGGCGCAGCGCACGGCGATGGCCGCGCGCGGGGCGTTGTTCGTCGATGCGCACGTGCCGCGCGAGG
>JAYUCN010000816.1:0-3248 GCA_043740335.1 Planctomycetota bacterium | reverse complement strand
GGTCGCGTCGCGCGCTACTTGCCGTCGACCAGTTGCTGGAGCCGCTCGCGGCTCATGACGCGGGGCACCACCCAGAGGTCTTCCACGAGCTCGACACGGAACACCGGCCTTGCGGTTTCTGACGCGAGCCCCATGGTGAACCTGCCAGACACCACGACTCCACGCTCGAGCGGCAACCGCGTCGGTTGGTCGTCCGCGCTCGCCTGCAGCGCGATCTTCGCGGCGCTGCGCGCACCCTCGGCGTCACCGAGGCGCGACCGGCATCGTGATCGCACGATCGGCGGCCGCACTGATTCCTTGCAACTCTTCGAGCACCCGGCGATTCGGCGCCAAGGAGGCTCAATTGCCGCGTCCGAACAACCGGCGCAGCGCGCGCGGCGCGGCGGCGCGGAACACGGTGTCGTGGAACTCCGCAGGCATAGGGTGGTACTCGAGCGTGATGCCCGCCGGGAGCTGCTGGCGCAGCACGCCCACGAAGTCTTCGACGGCGCCGACGATGTCGGCTTCGTCGGCCGTTGCCAAGTACAGGTTCGCCTTCGCGTCCGCGAGCGCCGGCAGGCGGTCGCGCGCGCGGCGCACGACGGCGCGGCCATTCCAAGAGAGGCTCGGGCACAGCGCGATGTAGTCGTCGAACAGCTCAGGCGCTTCGACGAACGTCGCCGCGACGAACAGGCCGGCGAGCGACTCGCCGATGAGCGCGTCGCGGCCGTCAGTGGGGAAGCGCGCACGGACCGCCGGCATCAGCTCGGCGCGCAAGAACTCGCGGAATCGAGCAGCACCGCCGGCGCGCGGCGCAGCCGCGCGCTCGGCTTCGACCTCGGTCGGCTCGGTCAAGTCGCGGCGGCGGTCGACGTTCTCGATGCCGACGACGAACATCGGTCGCAGCAGGTCCCACGTGCAGCCGAAGTGGACAGCTTCGACGACGTGCACGAAATCCTCGTCGATGCCCCCGTCGAGCAGATACAGGACCGGATAGCGCGCCGTCGCGTTCGCGTGGTATCCCGGTGGAGGCGCGACGAACACGCGGCGGCGTTCGCCGAGCACGCGCGACTCGATCGTCCACGCGGTCACCGCACGCAGCGCGGCAGGTGCTTGCAGCTCGGTCGGAGCGAGCCCGGGTGCGGCCAGCTCCTGCGTGCCGTGCGGCGGTGCCGAGGCCAGGGGCGTCACGACGACGAACGTCGCTTCTGCGGGGAACACGCCCGCGAACTGCGGGCGATAGCTCTGGTCACGGCTCTTCGCGCGCGTGACGGCGAGCACGTGGTCGACGAGTTCCTGCAGTTCGACGCGGCCGTTGCGTTCGCGGCCGGAGCAACCGTCGGCGTCGCCCTGCACCGCTGTGATCACCGCGTGCGTGAACGGATTGCCGATGCCGGGCTCCGGCGACGGGCCCGCGTTCTGGCTCGCGTCAACGGGCGTCAGCACGACGAGGCTGCGGCCCAAAGCACCGCGGTCTTGCCACTGCGCCTTGCGCGCGAGCAACCTGTCCGTCAGCCTGCCCGACTGGCACGACATCGCCAGCACCACCACGTTGCGCGCCGGCAGCGCGAGGATGCGATCGGCGAACTGCACCCAGCCCGCGAAGAACGTGCCGAACGGTCCGCCGTGGCCGTGGGAGTAGATGACGAACGTGTCCGCACTCGTCAGGGTGCGCTCGTACTCGGCGAGGCGCTCTCGAATCACGCTGACGCACAGATCCTCGGTCGGCACGAGGTCAACCTCGAAGGCGTGGGCGGCGAACGCTGCCGCCACGCCGGCGATCGACCGTTCCATCAACGCGAGCTGTTCCGGCGGGCTGGTCGTGCTCGGGTCGCCGAACACGAGCAGCCTGCATCGCGCAGGCGGCACGGTAGGCGACGTCGCGGCGTCGGCCTGACCCCGGAGCCCCAGGCTGCAGACGACCACGAACCCGAGCGCCGCGGTGCGGCGGAGGAGTCGTTGCATGGTGGTGGGGAGAATAACATTGCCGCGCCGGCTCGGGGTGTAGGAAATAGAAGCTGCGTGCTTTGACCATCGCGCGTGCTCCTACTTCAGATGCCGTCGCAGGAACGTGAGCACGAGCGGCCAGGCGTGCTGCACCGCGGACAGGTTCGCGCCACCCGCCCCGTCCTGCCGGCTCGTGAAGCCGTGGCCCGCACCTTCGAAGGTGTGGAACTCGTAGGTCTTGTTGTGCTTCATCATCGCCGCGATGGTCGGCGGCAGCGTCGCGTTGATGCGCGCGTCGTCGCCGCCGTAGAGACCCAGCACGGGGGCGCCGATCGCCGCGATGCGTTCGTCGGGCACCGAGGTCGCGGTCGAGCCCGGTACGTTGCCATAGAACACGACCGCACCTTCCAGCTTCGGTTGCGCCAACGCGTAGCCGAAGCTCTGCGTGCCGCCCCAGCAGAAACCGACCACCGCGGTCTTGCCGTTCGCCGACGGGAGCTGCTTGCCGTACGCCATCGCGGCGTCGAGGCGCGCGTTCACTTCCTTCTCGTCGAGCTTGCGGATCGCCTGCCCGACATCGTTGCCGAGCGACTTCGTGCCGCCGCCGTCCGGTCCCTTGCCGGACAGGAAGTCCGGCACGATGGCGATGAACCCATCCTGCGCGAGCTGATCGCCGACGGCGCGGATCCAATCGCTCATGCCGCGGATGTCGTGGATGACGAGCACGACGCCCGCCTTGTCCTTGCGTTCGGGGTAGACGACCCAGGTGTTGAGCTTGCCGCCGCCCGGCACCTCGATGTCGACGAACTCGCCGTGCCGCGACGACTCGGCCAGCGCGCGTTCGACGTGTGCGGTTGTCCCTGGCGGCAACGCGTCGTTCCACGGCACGTCGACGGGTGCTGGTTGCTGCGCGAAGGCAGTCGAGGTGACGAGCAGCAGGGCGAGCGCGCACGATGCCGGGAGGACGCGAGAGAAGGCGGACATGGGAAGGCCGGCAGCATAGGCTTCGCGTGCGGAGGAAGGGACATCGGCGCGTAGGTGTCGTCGGTCTCTACTTCATCAGCGTGCGTTCGATGCGCCGGTCCGGCACGAGCCAGATCAGTGCAACGAGCGTGTACACCGCCACCCCGAGCCAGGGCTGCCACCACGCGAGCGCGATGCCGAGCACGTAGAGGACGAGCGACAAGCGCCCCTTCCGGTCCGAACCGATCGCCTTCGCGAGCGCCGAGTCCGCGCCGTTGCACGCGAGCAGCACGCGCACCAGCACGTAGTAGGCGATCGCCGCGCAGCCGAGCACGGCGCCGTAGACCACTACCGTCGGG
>JAYUCN010000815.1:0-7880 GCA_043740335.1 Planctomycetota bacterium | reverse complement strand
GCGACCCGGCGCCGACGAAGTGCTGCTGGAAGGCGTGAACCTGACGATCCCACAGCAGCGCTTCTATCTGTTCGTGGGCGCGAGTGGCGGCGGCAAGTCGTCGCTGTTGCGCATCCTGGCGGGGCTCGTCGAGACGCGGGAGCCAGCACCGCGGCTGACCGGGGAACTGCTCGCATGGGGCGAGCCCTTGACCGGCGATCACCCGGCATCGATGCGCGACAAGGTGGCGGCGATCCTCCAGGACGAGGGTCTGCTCGACGAACTCAGCCCGCGCAGAAACGTGGAAATGGCGCTGCGCGCGGCGGGCCGATCGCGACTGCTGGCACCGGGCTTGTTGGCGCAGGCCGGCCTCGTCGACCCCCCCGAACGCACCGCACTGCTGTCGGGTGGCATGCGCAAGCGGCTTGCGGTTGCGCGCGCGCTCGCCTTGTCGCCGAGGCTCCTGCTCTGCGACGAACCGACCGCCGGGCTCGATGCGGAGGCGGCCCGCAAGATCGGCCAACTGCTGCGTGAGGCTCACGACCAGGATGCGGGTCGCACGACGTTCGTCATCACGCACGATACCGCGGCGTTCGAAGGCCTCTGCGACGGTGTGCTCGTGCTCGACGCACAGACGCGTTCGCTGCGGCTCGAAGCAGCGGGCTTCCGGCCTGTTGGCGCGGCGGTCGTCGCCCGCGCGGGTGAGCTATCTGCGGGTGAACCTTCGGGTCTGCACTGGTTGCGCAGGGTCCTGCTGCAACTGTCGGCGATCGGTGAGACGGTGCTGGAATCGGTGCGCCGCCTGCCGCCGTTCGAACTTGGTCAGGTGGCGCGCACGACCGCGCGCTTCGCTCTCGAGCCAGCACTGTTCGTGGCCTTCGCGGGTGCCGTCATCGGTGGTCTCGCGACGTTCTTCGCGCTGCGCAACAACCCGATCCACGGCGGCTTCGAGTCCGCCCTGCTGACGGGCACGGGCAAGGTGTCGACCGCGGTGCTGGTGCCGCTGCTGAGCGGGTTCTTCTTCACGGCGCGCATCGCGGCCGGGGCGGCGGCGCGGCTTGGCACGATGAAGCGCACCAACCAGATCGCGGCGCTGCAGATGATGGGTGTGCGGCCCGCCGACTACCTGCTGACACCGCTGGTCTGGGCGATGATGATCGCCATGCCGCTGGTCACGCTCGCCGGCGTGGTGGCGGCGGCCGCGGCGGCGGCCCTGGCCGCGCAGGCCGTGTCGGGAATCACAACGGTCGGCTGGGCCACGGCCTACTTCGCCACCGTCGACGCCACCGACGTGCTCGTCGTGCTCGGCAAGTCGACGCTGTCCGGCTACTTGGTCGCGCTGTGCTGCTACCACCTCGGCACCGGTCCCAAGCGCTCCGGCGCCGAGGTCGGCGAGGCGGTCAATGCGGCGATCGTGATCGGCATGGCGCTCGTGCTCACGGTGCACGCCAGCTTGACGTTCCTCGTCTACACCTGAACCTGCAGGTGGAACGAGCCGAATATGCGGTGGCATGGGTCGGCGGCGGACTCAAGGCTCGCCCCGCGGCCGACCGATGAGACGAGTCGTGAAGGGCATCGAGAAGATCACTTCGGTCCGGCTCGCCGAGATCTTGACGGAGCGCGCCGTGGTCTCCTCCGAAGTGATCACCGACGCCCTCTACGCGCAGGACAAGCACGGCGAGCCGTTCGTGCAGGTGCTCGTGAGTGGCGGGCACATCACCGAATGGGATCTGGCCAAGATCGTCACGGAGCACTTCAACCTGCCCTTCCTGATGGCGAGCAACTACCAGATCAGCGACGCCGCCAAGGCGCGCCTGCCGAAGGAAGTGCTGTTCAAGCACACCATCGTGCCGATCGACGTGTTCGGCGACATCGTCTGCGTGGCGATGCCCGTCATGCTCACGTTCGAGGAGATCACGCGCATCCAGAAGGAACACACCTGCGACCTGTTCCCGTACGTCGGTCTGATCACCGAGAACAAGAAGGTGCTCACCGACATGCACAAGGACTACCCGCAGTGGGTCGAGCAGGACGGCAAGCGGCGCGAGGACGAGGCGAAGAAGCGCGCGCAGTCCGGTGGCAGGCCAGGCGGTGATTGGATGAGCATCTTCGACGCCGGCGACATGGCGATCCAGGAGACGAAGAAGAAGAAGCCGTTGACGACGCCTGGTTCGGCGGCGGCAACGTCGCCGTTGCCATCTCCGGGTGTGCCGACGGCGTCGCCGCCGCAGAAGCCGCTGAAGTAGCGAAGGTATTCGGCGTCAGGGCTTCTGCACGACGTAGCCGACATTCGGCTGCCAGACGATGGTCTGCAGCAAGTGGCCCTGGGCATCGGTGGTGCGGCCTTCGTCCGCCACGTCGTCGCCGTCCTTGTCGATCCACGTCGTCGTGAGCCCGCCCTCGCGGTGCTCGACGTAACGTTCGAAGACGCCATCCCCGTCGGCATCCGTTTGGGTGGCGCGGATCGTGCCGTCACTTGCATGCGTATGGATCTGGCAGAACACGCCGTTCTTGTCGAGGGCTTCCAAGGTGCGCATGAGGCGGCCATCGCGGCGCCGAATCTCGCGCATGCCCGACGCTGTCTGCTCGTACACGAAGCGCCGGTCCTTCGGCAGGTCGACGTTGGCGTCGAGGGCAGCGAGCCAGAGACCGAGGAAAACGATGGCTGCAACGATGGCGACGACCAGAGGCCAGTGGTTGGTCGTTCTGGCTGGTGGAGTCGGGCGTGGCGACGGAACGGGAACCGATTCGCCGTCGGCAGCAGCCAGCGCCTGCTGCTCGAGTTCGGCCGGGTCGATCTCGACCTTGACGAGGAGCTCGCGGGCTCGATCGAGGCTCGTCGTCGGCACCATGACCTTCGTGCCGACGAGGTTCATCATGCGTCGGCTCGTCGCGAACTCGTCGGCGAGCGAGTCGCCCTCGACGTAGGCGGGGATGCCTTCGGCCTGCAGCAGCGCGACGAAGATCTTCGCCTGCTCGGGGGTGGTGGCGACGCGGGCGACAGCGGACAGAGGCCGGTCCATGGCTGGGTCGGGGTCAGGGCGGCGAAGTGGCCTTCGATTGCGCGGTGGTCTCGGGTGCCTTGGCGCCGGGTTCCTTCACGTCGGGCTCCTTCGCGTCGGGCAGCGGGGACGACATCGCTTCGTTGGCGAGGTCGCGCAGGGCCCGGCTCGGATCCACGAGCGCGCGCGGCACGTCGGCGACACGGCGCAGTTCGTTGGTCGTGTCCTGGAAGGTCTTCTTGACCTCGCGCAAGCTGCCATCGCGATCCATCTGGTCCTTGAACTCCTGGAACCCGCGCTTCAGTTGCGCGACGACGCGGCCGAGGCTGCGGCCGGCTTCGGGCAGGTTCCGGCCGTAGAGCAGGAGGCCGATGACCAGCAGCAGGAACATCTCCTGCCAGCAGAGGGACTCGAGGAATGCGATCACGAAGACGCGAGCATACGCGCGGCGGGTGGCAGTGTGGGAGAGCGGATCCTTTGCACTGAGCCTACTTCCTGCGCACCGCTACCAGGCGGAACCCGTCGTTCTCACCGATGCGCCTTGGCAGGCCCCCATGGCTCGAGGCACAACGAGATGAGTCGGCATCGGTGTTGCCCCAGACGCCGCTGCGCCACGGTCTCTGGGGAGTGCCGAGGTACGTGCCCGCACACCACTCGAGCACACCACCCGCCATGTCGCGCACACCGAATGGCGATTCGTCATCGAGCGGACGCGACCCGGACGGTTGCCCGACTGGCCGGTTGGCCGGGACCGGGCAAGTGAGCCAGCACAAGCTCCTGTCGAACGTCGCTCCCCAAGGAAACGCCCGGCCATCCACGCTGCGTGCGGCCTTCTCCCATTCGTCCTCGGTCGGCAACCGGAACAGCCAGGGCTCGTTGCGTTCAGCGGCTCGATCGGTGAGCCACCGGCAGTAGGCCTCGCAGTCCTCACAGGAGATCGAGCTGACCGGCAGATGCGGATCCCGGTCCAGTTCGTAGGTCCCGTCAGGGCGCGCCTTCCACAAGGGCCGGTGGATCCCTGGTATCTCACAGCGAACTCGAGGGACGCGGATCCACTGCACGTTCTTGATGGATCGCTCGATGTCCGCGCGCGTTCGCGGGTCTTGCAGGAACTCCAAGTAGTCCAGGCACGCCACTTCCTCGCGCCCGATCCAGTACTCGTCCAACCAACGGCTCTCCTCTGGTCGCTGTGTCCCACCACCGCCCGCCGAGAAGTCCCCGGGCGCGATGAACACGAAGCCGCGCGGACCGTTGCCCTCGGGCTGGCAATCCGCGCGCAGCGTGACACGCTCGCCCGCCCGCTTCAGTTGGAGAGGGAGGCGAAGATCCTCGCGACGATCGCTTCGCAAGAGAACCAAGTAGGACCCTGGCAACACGGCGACACGGACGGGCGGCCCGACCATGCGATTGCTTGGTGAGCACGGGAGCGGATAGCCGGTTGCCACGGCTTGGATCCCGGACGCGCGGTCATCGCGTAGAGTCACGGCCCGCAACCGACCGTCCGAGAGAATGCGCAGATCGAGGCCACCTGCGGGCGGGCGAATCAGCGAATCGAAGGTCGGCAACCGACCCGAGCTTTCGAGTATCAAGTCTCCGGCCCGAATTCCCTCTCCGGCGGCGGGCCCATCGGCGGCCACGCGTTCGACGACTAGGGCCCGGTCGCCTGGTTGGAGTTCTCCCTGCGCTACAGGTTCCGAGAAGTGGAACGGCATCGGCACGAGACGAACCGGGCCGCGCCGCGTGCACTCCTGGTAGTGGAACAGATGGACTCGCGCACCGTCCGGCAATCCGATCAATGCGATCGTGCCCTTCCCGGCAGCTTCTGCCTGGGCATCGAACGCGCGCGCCTCCGCGTCCATGGAATCGGGGCCTGGGCGCATCACGAGGCTTCGTTCCTGGAGCACGCGGGGGAAGTTCCTGTCCAGGGCTTCTGCATCGGGAGCCTTGAGCGCGAGTTCATTCAACTGAACGAGAACCCTGCGCGTCCGCTCTTCGATCTCCTTCGAGCTGCCGCCGTTGCGTCGGAGTTCGCGACAGTGATCGAGCTCGAGGTCGGCCTGTGCCTCCACTTCCCGAGCCAACTGAATGCGCTCGATGGCCTCGATGAGCTCCCGACCCGGCTGGTCCGGGTCCAGCGCGTTGGCCTTCCGCAAGTGCTCGACTGCGCTCGAGAGCGCGGGTTCCGGGCCCAGCGACAAGCCCATCACCTGCTCGTGAGCCAACGCGATGTGTCGCTGTGCCAGGTCTCGATTCCAGCTGGCGCGCACTTGCTGGCCGATGACACCACCGGTTGCTGCGACGATGGCGGCGCCGGCGAGAGCGGTGGGCCAGGGGTTTCTGCGGAGGAACTTGACCAAGCGCGCGATCAACCCCGGCGATCGAGCGCGGATCGGTTGCGTGGCGAGCAATCGCGTGAGGTCCTCACCGAACGCGCGCGGCGATGCGTACCGTCGGCGCGGGTCTTTCTCGAGTGCCGCCAGACAGATCGTCTCGAGGTCCCGGGACACCATGGGGTTTAGCTTGCGCGGGCTGCGCGGTTCGAACTCGAGGATGCGCCTCAGTACTTGCTGGTTGGTCGCGGCGGCGAACGGACGCTGCTGCGTGATCAACTCGTAGAGCACGACACCGAGCGCGTAGACGTCGGTCCAGGGGCCGATCGTGCCATTCTCGGTGATCTGCTCGGGAGCCATGTACTCCGGCGTGCCTGCCGCTGCGAGCGTGTCAGGTGAGGTTGCTACCGCGTCCTTTTCACGGGCGATGCCGAAGTCCACGAGATGCGGCTCACCGGCGCAGTCCACCAGCAGATTGCTCGGCTTGATGTCCCGGTGGGTGATGCCTTCCTGGTGGGAGTGCTGCAATGCATCCGCGACCTTGATGAGGAGGCGCGCGGCAGCCTCGAGGTACGACCCCTTGTCGGTGTTGGTCGCGCCGTGCGATTCCGGCAACAAGTGCTCGGCCCGGAGCGCGCGCAGATTCGTGACCACAGCCACGCTCAGGATCTGCCGCAGGGATTTTCCTTCCACGAGATCCATCGCGAAGTACTGCAGCCCCTCCACGGTCTCGCCGATGTCGTGAATGCCAACGATGTGCGGATGCCGCATCTGCGCGAGCACACGCGCCTCGCGCCGGAATCGCTCGGCGGCCCTGGGCGAACCGTTCAGACCTGGCTGCACCTTGAGTGCGACTTCGCGGTCGAGCACGGGATCGTGCGCACGGTAGACCACTCCCATGCCGCCGCGGCCGAGCTCGCCGAGGATGCGATACCGGCCCACGACTTCGGGAACGCGCCCCGCTGCGGCTGCGGGCGGCTCTCCCCGGGCCGCCTGGAGCTCGGCCATGACCTGGGCCGCGGCGCGGATCTCGGGCGCCAGGTCGGGCCATTCGCGGCAGGCGCGGTCGACATCTGCCTGGTCGCCGCGTTCCCAGGCATCCATGCACGCAGCAAGGATTTCCTTCCGCTGGTCGTCGAGGGGTGTCGGCATGGATGTTGTGCGGCGAGATCGGAGCGACGATGCGCATCACTTCACGGCGACACGCGCATCCCCACCCTGACTGAAGGCCAGACCCAGTGCATTTGCGCCCGCGTCCAGTACTGCGAACTGGTCATAGAAGTGGAGGCCGGCCAGGGTCGGGCTGGATGGCAGGATGCGACTCACGGATCCATTGCCCGACAGATCCGTGACGATCGCGGACGTGATAAGCGGGTCCACAAGGAGGGTACAGAGCGGTGCCCCGAGAATCCCGAGGTTGAGCGGTAACCCCATGGTGGAGTTCGTGAATCCCGTCGCGAGCACCGCAACGGAGAGTGACAGCGCGCTCGTGAGGTTCACCTGGAAGGTCTCGCCGAGCCACGGCAGCTCGTTCGGAGCTGTGCCAAGGTTCGGCGTACCGGCGCTGCCTGGGCAACCGGTGTCAAACAGGGTGTAGGTGGCTGGTGTCGGGTGGTAGTACTCCCAGGTCTGGCCGAGAACCAGCGGGGTGATTCCGCCGAACATGACGGCACGCGAACGTGCGGAGTCGTACGCCATCGCGTGATACCGCACAGGAGCCGGTGCGAGAGGTAGTGTGCGCTGGCTCCAGTTGCTGCCGTCCCATTCCCACGTGTCGTTCAGAAGAGCGTTGGCGGGATTGTTGCCGCCAAACAGGATCACTCGCTCGCGCAACGAGTCGAACGCCATCGCATGCGATTCGCGCACCGACGGACTGTTCGTCGACAAGACGAGGGACCAGTTCGTCCCGTCCCACTCCCACGTGCCGCCCGGGTAGGTCGTGGAGCTGCTGCGCCCACCGAACGCGATGACGCGTTGGCGCGCGGCGTCATAGGCCATTCCCATTTGGGTGCGCGGCCCCGGACTGTTCGCGGGGAAGCGTTGCGTCCAGATGGTGCCGTTCCACACCCAGGTGTCGCCGAGGTAGCCACCGCCATACCCGCCGAAGAGAACGGTCTCACCGCGCGCCGCGTCGTAGGCCATGGCGTGGTAGTACCGCGGCGCCGGACTGCTCGTGGGCGTGCGTTGGGTCCAGTCCGTGCCGTCCCACTCCCACGTGTCGTTGACCGCGCCGGCGGCGTAACCCCCGAAGAGGACCGTGAGCCCGCGACCGGAATCGAACCCCATCCGTCCGCTCTCGCGGGCCGGCGGGGTGTTGTTGGGGAAACGCTGCGTCCAATTGGTTCCATCCCATTCAGAGATCAGGCCGCGCAGCGCGGCCCGAAACCCAACGACTGGCGTGCTGTGACCTCGCAGCGTTCTCGTACGAGAATCCGGCGCCACCTTCGCGTACGAACAGGCTTGTCAAAACGAAGTTCAACGCGGAGGCAGCGCCGTGCAGAAGTTTCTATCGCGATTCGGGTCGCTCGTCAGCGGGGTTCTCAGCGGTTTCGACCGGCTGATCTTTCGC
>JAYUCN010000814.1:0-3251 GCA_043740335.1 Planctomycetota bacterium | reverse complement strand
TATGCATCTGAGCCAAGTCGCACACGACCTGCATCACGATCGGCATCCCCACATCGTGCAACAGCCCGCACAGGAAGGCGGACTCCAGATTCCTGCGCAGCAGTTGGGCAACCGCCTTCGCATAGCAAGCGGCAGCCGTGGAGTGCAGCCACAGTTCGCGAAGGCGCGGGTGGTGACCGGGGACGGAGAAGACGCGCTCCTTCAGAGCGACGGCGATTGCGACGTCACTGACCGTCGAAAGGCCCAGGCGACTGATCGCCTGCTGAAGATTGAGGATCGGCTCCCTCGACGCGTAGGATGCGGAATTGGCGACGCGCTGGACGTGGACGGCGAGCGACTGGTCGTGCGTGACCAGCTCGGCCAGTTCGGCGAGGTCTCTGCGCGGGTCCCGGCAGACGGCTATGACCCTGCACGCGATCTCCGAAAGAAGCGGCAGTCCGATCTCGCCATCGACGCGTGCCCTCAACGCCGTTCTCAGGGGGTCAGGCAGAACGGCTTGCTTCTCTTGGGGGAAGGGTAAGACCATGGTCCGCAGCCAGTCATCTTCGGCTGCCTGACAAGCCGGCCTGGAGGCCGAGAACCGGGGCGTTCGCGAACCGCGCCAAGGACGGCGGATGCCGGCACGAAGGTGCGGCAGCTGCCGACGACGATCCAGGCATCGGGAATGACGTGGCAGACGACGACGCCGTTCGCCGGCTGCTGGGCACCGCACGGTTCCGCATCGGCCAGGGAAGCGCCCGCGGTGAATGGGCTGTGCTTCGTCCCAGTTCGTGGAGTTGTGTGGACCGATCCCGCTGCTACACTCGGCCCTGCAGGAAGACATGACGCCGGCAAGCGGACCACCCGATTCCCCTGCGCCGCGACAGATCGGCCCGTACCACATCCTCGACGAGCTGGGCGAGGGCGCGATGGGCACAGATCACGGTGTTGGTTGCAGATCTCGGGCTCGCGGTGCGTACTGGCCGGGCGCCGGCAGATGAGATCGCACTGGGAATCGACTGCGCGGACCGCATTCCAGGGTAGACAACGACGCGTTTCTGTTTTTGGACCACACGCGCAGGCTGCTACTCTACTGGCATGCAGCTACTCATCATCATCATCATCCTCCTGCTCTTGTTCGGCGGCGGCGGCTTCTACTACGGCGGACCGGCCTATGGTGGCGGCGGCCTGGGGCTGATCCTCCTGATCTGCCTCATCATCTATTTCATGGGCGGGTTCCGCAGGAAGAACTGATAGGAGGCGGCCGGCGTTCTCGCTGCGCGAGCTTGCCCGCTCAGATGCCCGCGCGTTCTCCCGCACGTACTCGTCGATTGCCTGCTTCAGCGAGACCACCCGAACCGGCTTGGCAAGGTAGTCGTCCATGCCGGAATCCAGGCAGCGCTCGCGATCTCCGGCCATGGCGTGCGCCGTCAGGGCCACGATTCGCAGGTGCGTGATTCCGCCCTCCAGGAGTCGGATCTGGCGAGTCGCTCTGACGGAATGCGCCCCGGGTGGAGGGTTCACCAGCCCTGTGCGGCCGCCACGGCGGCCACCGCCCGCGTCGGCGAAACCGCCCACCGGTCTCCCTGAGGTAGGCCCGACAGGAAACGTCGGAATGTGACCTACCTGCGCCGGAGCGGGCTTGTGCCACGTCGTGCCCCGTAGTGCCACGCCGTGCCAGGTTGTGACCACGGCCATTGCATACTCGACGGGGTCGAAACCAAGATGGCCACGAAACCGCGGTTTCCCGGCCAAACTCGGGCAGCAAAGTGGTACGCCCGACAGGAGTCGAACCTGTGACCCCCGCTTTAGGAAAGCGGTGCTCTATCCAACTGAGCTACGGGCGCGCGCCGATGCCTTTCTACTCGGCGGGACGACGCGCGGCCAAGAGTCATGCGGCGCGGCGGCGCGACCGTCGGCGCCGTGACAGGACTTGGGCACCGTCGGCCACGAGGGCGCCTTCCTGCCGTGGATCTCCTGCGGCCGACCGCCCAAGGCTATCGTTCCCCGCATGCGATCCGCGCGTCCGTCGTCCATCCCGCTCCTCTCTCTCACCTTCGCTCTGACTGCCTTCGCCTTCGCTGCTCCCGCGCTCGCGCAAGCGACCGGCAAGTCCACCGGCGAAGCGCCTGCCGAACCCAGCAAGACCCGCATCCCGTTCCTGCGCCCGAACGGCAGCTACGCCGACCTGCCCGAGATGGGCTTCAGCCCCATGGACCTGCTCGGTGGGGGTGGTTCGCCGCCGAAGGCGTTCTTTCGCTTCCTCGAAGCCGTCGACGGTCTCGCCAAGGTGCCCGAGGCCATGGTCGTGCTCGACCTGTCGGGAGGCCCCGACTTCAACCTGCCGCAGGTGCGCGAACTCGAACGAGCGCTCGCCCGCGTGCGCGCCGCGGGCAAGCAGGTCACGTGCTACCTCGAGAACGCGGACTCCACGACGTTCCAGCTCGCCTCGCTGTGTGACCAGGTGCTCATGGCCGACATGGGATCGATCGACCTGCGCTCGCCGGCGATGTCCGTCATGCACATGAAGGACGCACTGGATCTGCTGGGCGTGCAGGTCGAGGTCACGCGCGTCGGCGCGTTCAAGGGCGCGGTCGAGCCCTACATGCTGCCGACCATGTCGGACCACCTGCGCAGCCACTACGAGGCGATGCTGCGGTCGATGAACGACGACGTCGTGCGGCGCATCGCGACGGGCCGCAAGCTCACGCCCGACACTGTGCGGGCGATGCAGGCGCAGCGCCTGTTCACCGCCAAGGAGGCGAAGACGAAGGGACTCGTCGACCGCCTCGTGCCCTGGAGCGGGGCCACGCGCGCGCTCGCCAAGGTGCGCGGCGACGATCAGTTCGAGTTGACGGACGCCGGCCCCAAGAAGAAGGCCCAGAGCCGCGACTTCATGGCGATCCTCGCCAGCCTGTTCCGCCAGAAGAAGGACGAGGCGATCGAAGATCCGCAGATCGTCGTCATGCACCTCGCGGGCCAGATCGTCGATGGCGACAAGCCGGCCCCCGGCAACATGGTCAGCGGTGTCTGCGTGAAGAAGCTCGACGAACTCGCGGCCAACGACTTCGTCAAGGGCGTCGTCGTGCGCATCAATTCCCCCGGCGGTTCGGCGACGGCCAGCGAGGCCATCCGCACCGCGCTGGAGCGGCTCGCCGCCAGGAAGCCCCTCGTGTTCTCGATGGGGGAACTGGCGGCTTCGGGTGGCTACTGGATCACGACGATCGGCCAACCGATCCTGGCCGAAGTCGGCACGATCACGGGTTCGATCG
>JAYUCN010000813.1:0-7898 GCA_043740335.1 Planctomycetota bacterium | reverse complement strand
GGTGGTTCGGGTCCGCGCTCGGCCAGGACGGACCGGGAGGGCCATTGCACACTGAACGCGCTCGTCGAGGGGATCGGTGTCGTCGAGGTCGAGAGTCGTCAGCATGCGCCGTTCGTCAGCGACGACATTCCTGCTGCCAACGGCAAGCCGTCGGATTACACCGCACGCCTGCACGCTGGTGGCCGCATCGATGTCACCGTGCTCGATCCCGACGGCAAGCCGATCAAGGAAGCGAGCGTCGAGCACCGTACGCCGATCGGCGACACCGACCAGCGCAAGACGGATGCGAAGGGAGTCATTCGCTTCGAACGACAGGCACCGGGCTCGCACGGATTCCGGCTCGGCGGCGACGATGGCCCCATGGGGCTCGTGTTCGCGCAGGCGCGGCGGCGTGACGGGGAGGCCGCGGCCGAGGTGACCTGGGAGACGGTCGAGGTCGTCGATCGCGGGCAGGCCCAGCTGCAACTGACGAAGCGTCCAACCGCCGC
This sequence comes from Planctomycetota bacterium, assembly GCA_043740335.1. GTDB lineage: Bacteria > Planctomycetota > UBA1135 > UBA1135 > UBA2386 > DASVAL01. The sequence goes on along the minus strand of JAYUCN010000813.1, from coordinate 7,410 downwards.
GCTGCACGGAGTCGTGCGTGAGAACGGTCTGCCGATCGGCGGGGCGCGCGTGGCGTTCGTCGAAGGGACCGATGGTGGCGAGAGCGGCATCGGCGAAGCGATGCTGAGCAACATGATGGGGGACATGGCGGGGGGCGCGAAACGCCGCGCCAAGAGCGGCGACGACGGCACCTATGCCCTCGCCGAGCTGCCGGCGGGCGAGCATCGCTTGCGCATCACGCATCGTGATCGCGCCATGCCCGCGGTCGTCGCTGTGCGGTTGCAGAACGGCGACAACCTCTTCGACGTCGATCTCGACATGACGACGCTGCGCGGGATCGTGCACGATCCACAGGGCAACCCCGTCGACGGGGCGCGCGTGAAGGTGCGCCGAGCACCGAAAGCCAATCCGGGCGGCGGCATGGGCACCCCCGACGAGGGTGACATGGCGTCGCAGATGATGGAAGGCATGATGCCGGGAATGGGCATGGGCGACGGTAGCAGCACGATCAAGACCGACGCGACGGGCGCCTTCGAGTTGCGTGGCATCGACGCGGACGTCGAGCTGAGGGTGCAGGCGACGGCGAAGGGGTTTGCGCCAGCGGGAGCCTCGGCGACGGTTGCGCGCGGTACGACGAGCAAAGGCATTGAGCTGCGCCTCGGCGTGGCCGGCCGCATCAAGGTGTCGGTTGCCAGCGAGAGCGAGGCACCGTTCGCCGCCGTGAACGCGACGTTCGTCGGCGAAGAGGGCGTGCAGCCGGTGATGCAGATGCTGCGCAAGGGCAAGGCCACGCTCGAGGGCCTGCGCCCCGGCACATGGAAGATCGAGTTCCACGGCATGGGCAGTGGAGTCGAGGCGACGGGCTCGCGCACGGTCGAGGTCGTGGCGGGGGAGACGGCGACGGTCGACTTCTGACCCCGGGACCTCCGAGCCCGAAGACGCCACCCGCTGGATGCTCGCCGCGGCGAGTGGTGACAAGGAAGCCGCCGACCGCCTGCTGCCCACCCGCTCCCACTGACCGAAGTGGGTGACGTCGCCGCTCGAGAAGCTGCGCCTCAACGACAGCTCGTTCACGTTCGAGCCCGAGACCAGCCATGCGCTCGGCTTCGGCACCGACGACATCGACACGCTCGTGGCGCAGCTCCGCGAGCAAAGAGGAAGTCGACCTCGCCGACGACGGCCCCGAGGAACCGCCCGCCGTCGCGATGGCGCGCACCGGCGATCTGTGGCTGCTCGGCGACCACGGGGCTCGCCCACCAGAGGCGCGAAGCGCTCGACGCAGCAGCGTGGCCACCGAGCGTGCGTGCTCTCCTGTTCGACGAGGCGCTCTACGCCTACCCGGCTCTTCGGGCAGTCGCGCGCGCTCAGATCGGGGTCGAGGTGGCGTACGGCGGTGACGTCGAGAGCCCAGGCTTCGGCGCTCGTCACGGGATCCCCATGTACGGCAGTGTTGCGATGCACATGGGCGGCTGGCACAAGCGGCTCGTGCTGCCGCCCTACGAGTTCCAGGCGAAGCGGCTGTTCGTGCGCTTCGACAACATCCGGGGGCAGATCGACCACGACGATCCCAACTGGTTCGAAGTGCAGGCCAAGGCGATCATCAGGTTCAACCAGACCGGCGAGCTGCCGGATGACGATCTGCACCTCGACTCACTGCTGGCGAACGTCGAGCTGGATCAGCTCGTCGCGCACAAGCACGGGAAGGACGTGGCCGAGGCCATGGCGCTGCTCGACAAGGTGGTGCGGGGCGAACGCGAGGAGCAGGAGGATGCGCTGAAGCGGGTGTGCGCGATGGCGGCAGACGGGCGGCTGCACTGACCAGCCCCACGGTCGTGTGCCAGACGAGATGTGGGCACCAGGCACAGGGCTTGGCCCGGCGCACGAAGCGAATGACCACTTTTCGGCAAGTCAGCGAACCGGCGGCGTTGCTCCGGACAGGAGCACCTCGTCGCAGCGCGGTCCCGTTGCTCGCACATCTTTTCAGGGATCGACTCGTGCTGCGGTGGGTTCCCGGTGATCCGGGACACCGTTCCAACCCTCATCCCTTTCCCCAGCCCCGTTCGGAGTCAGTTCATGAATCGGCACTTCCTTGTCAGCTCCCTGGCAGCCCTTCTTTGCGGCGGCCTGTCTGCCCAACAGATCATCGTCGCCAACCAGACCTGGGTCGTCATCCCCGGCCAGCAGCAGATCAACACTCCGTTCTTCACCTCGAACGGCGCCAACCCCGGCGGCTTCATCACAGGAACTTGCCTCACCGAGGTCGGCACCAGCACCACGAACAGCTTCTTCCAGGCCAACGTCTCCCTCACCGGGGTCATGCAGGGAGGCCCCGCGTTCAACGGTGGTACCCCGACCCAGACCGCGGCGGCGACGGAACAGTACGTTCGCCTCGCATTCAACGGCGTGGTCACGACCAGTTTGTCCACGCGCATGAGCCCGGCGTCGTTCATCAACCAGTCGGGCACGGGCTTCAATGCAGTGGCCAATGCCAGCGTGTCGGTCAGCTGTCCAGCCTTTGGTCCACTGACGACGAGCTGCCAGGCGAATTGCGTCCCCGGCTCCGGCGGGCTCTTCCTCTCGACGGCGCCGATGAGTGCGACGGCAACGAGGAGCAGCATCAATTTCTGGTCCGTGACGATGTCAGCCACCGCGGGTGTCACGGCCACGATGTCCGGCACGAATGGGCTGGTGCAAGTCAGCGCCATCTGCGACGTCAGCGGCGGCGTGCGCCTCAACTGATGAACTCGCGGGCAGGAATCCAGTTCGGATCGTTGGCGGCACTCTCCCTCGCGGCGCTGGCGCTCTGGCCCGAAGTTCGCCCCGAGGTCGTTCCGCCTGCGGCGTCACCGGCGCCGGTGGTCGAGGTCGGGGCGCTGGCGTCTGCCGCCAGTGCCACCGCGGGCGCCGACGCGGCGACGGTGCCCAGCGCCGAGCGTGCCCCGGCATGCCGACCGCCGGCGTTGGACGTCACGGTGGTCGATGCCGATAGCGCGCAACCTCTGCCCGGCGCCACGGTCGCGTGGCGTGCCGCTGACGGCGGCACCGCCGGACTGTTGGTCAGTGACCGCGATGGCCACGTCAGCCTGTCGCCAATGCCTCTCGGTCCCTGCGCGATTACAATCCGCTGCGCGGCGCACGCGACCCTGCGTGCCATCCTGCCACCGGGCCGACGCGAGGCGATCATCGCGGTAGAGGGCAGCGGTGGCCTCACGGTCACGATTCGCGACAGCGATGGCCTCCCGATGGCCGGCGTGGCAATTGCCTTGTTGCCGCCGTGCCGACTCGGTGGCGGCTTCCGCGGGGACTTCGTTCGCTTTGCTGCGGCGGCCCCAGTGTCGGCCGAGCGCGAGGAGGGCATGACGCTGCCCGAGTTGGTCTTGATCGACGGCGTGTATCGCCTGCCCGCCAAACCCGTCGCGGCGGACCAGGAGTGGCAGGTCGGCGCGCGCTGGCATGCGGTGCCGAGGCAACAGGTCACCGGCAAGGATGGGGTCGTTTCGTGGTCCGCCCTTCCTGCCGGCGCCGACTACCGCTTCGGCTTGCTGCCCCCCCGGCACGGAGAACTCGATCCGCCACACGAACTGCAGCGCCTCACACCCAGCCCGGAAGGAGTCACCGTCGGCCAAGCACCACCGCAGAATCTGTCTGGGATGTTCGCGATCACCCGCGGCGAGGTCACGACGGTGAATGCACGGGTCCTGCGCACCGGCACGGTTCGCGGCCGCTTGGCGACGCCACCGTGCACCCGAGCCCCGGCTCGGTTGTTCGCGATCACCCAGGCCGGCGGCGGCGACACCGCAGCCGTCACCGCCTTGGACGTAGCAGGTTGCCAACAAACCGACGACCACGGCGCCTTCGTCTTCGCGAACGTGCGGCCCGGTGACTACGCGCTGCGTTCGTGCTGGATGGAAGGCAGCTGCGATGTGCACTTCATCAGCGTCACCCTACGCGTTCCGCCCGGTGCCGATGTCGACCTCGGCGCACTCGCGCCCACGACCGGTCACACGGTGGTGATCGATGTCGGCTTGGCAGCAAGCGACGGTCGGGTGTTGGCGGCAGATGCCGTGTTCGCCGCTCCCGCCAGCGCCAACGCGGTGCTGATGTTGGGAGCCCTTCCCGAGAGCAGGACCCTAGCGGACGCGTTGAACGAGGTGTCGATCGTGCCGTTCGCTACGCCGATCACGTTCCACGGCCTGCCACCAGGCCGTCTGCACGTGACCGCGCGGCCGGCCGAGGCCAATGTGACCCTGGCCGCAGGGACGCAATTGCGTGCCAGCGCGACCTTGGAAGTGCGACTGCCCCGGGTCGAGCCCGTCCAGCCACGCCTGATGGTCGAGACCAACCACCAGATCGCGATCGAGTGCCGAGGCGAAGACGGCACTCCGCGCACTCCACTGTGCCTTTGGACCAGAAACCGTGCGGATGGTCGTGTCGAGAGCCATCGCCTGCGGTCCGACGCCGCCTCGCTGTGCTTGCGCAGTGGCGAGTACGATCTCTTCCTGGCAATGCTCGGCAGCGGGGCCGCCCAGTGCGCCGTCACCACCCTAGCGGTGCCGAGGTCGGCCGCCACGCCGTTGCCTATCGTTCTGCAGGCAGCGGCCGCGGTGCATGGCCGGCTGGTCGATGCCGCCGGTCGGCCCGTTCCGGGCAAGTCATTGCAGTGGACGCTGCCAGGTTGGGCTGGCAGCCATGGCACCTGGTTGTTCGTCGCGACCACCAATGCAGCCGGGGTGTTCGCGCTCGAAGGAGTTCCAGTCGGCGTGCCCCTGCATGCGGCGACGGGCACGCCGGCGCTGCCGGCATTGGCCAGCGGCCCCAACACCTTGGTTCTCGTCTCGGCCTGACCTGTCCAGCTGCCATGCGCAGGTCCGATGACGATTCACTATGTTGGGAGGTTCTCCGAGTTGCGCGGCACGGACCGACTCCTGCTGCGGGGCAGGTAGGGAATGCGCCTTGATGCCTGCGCGCAACCCATGGCTCAGTGTGGTCGATGGACCTCCAAGCCGCACTCCAAGCGTTCCTTCTCCAACTCGAGGCTGACGGCCGGCGGAGGGCGAGGAGCGGGAGGCGGCGTTGAAGCGAGTAAGCGAGATGGCGGCAGAGGGGCGCGCTTGCTGACGCAGCGGTGAAGAGCGGGCGCTGCGATTCGGTCGCAATGCAGCTGCGGTGGAAATACTCCGAGCATCGCCCGCCGCGCATAGGACCGTCGCAGCGGGCGCTTCGCGCATCACTGAGTTTCTGAGTCTCTCCTTCCCCTCCAGCTGTGCCGTGGTCAACAATTGCACGATCAACCCAAACGGGAGACGCCGATGGCGATCTGGGCCTACGAATGCCGGTCTTGCGGTGGAAGTGGCACCTGGTTGGTCTCACGTCAACAGGTCGACGCTCTGTCCGCGGACGTGCGCATCCTGCGTGTGAAGACCGGCTCGGGCTGGGACTGCGCAGTCGTGGACCGCAGCCGCTCCGTGGCGGTGGAGGCCATGCTGGTGCGTGAGGCAGTGGCGTCCGACCCACAAGACTGCCCAGAATGCGCGCCGCTGTTGGCGCCCCGAGAACCGGCGACGGGACTCGAGGCGGCAGCGATCGCCCCGACGCAGTTGCAGGCCGCGGCCATCTCGCTCGAGGGCAAACGCATGCTGGTCGTGCTGGTGGGCCTGGGCGTCGTGCAGAACCCTGGTGAGGCCGACATGCTGATCGCCGATCTACGTCCGCGCTTCGGCGGCATCGACATTGTGTTGATGGGGCAGGACGAGGACGGCATGCCCTGCTTTGGTGGCGACGCCGCGCTGGTGAAGCTGCTCGCGGGCGTACCTGTCGACAAGATGCCCTGGAAATCCTACGCCATCAAGTGACGCTGAGCGCGCCACGAGCTCACGAAGACGAGGCGCGGTGAGGTCCCGTTTCCTGACCTATGCGACGCGCCAAGGGTTCGGCCGTGGCTTCATCGGGGATACACATGATCGAGTGTGATCGACTCGAAGTCGCGAAACGTGTCGCTGACGACGTCGATCAGCGTCGTACCGATCGCCGTGCGCATGCCCGTCGTCGGCTCGTGAGCGGCCTCGCCGACCAGCGTGCGCAACTCCGCGTCTTCGCGCACCATCGCAATGTAGTCGTCGTCGGGATCGAGATCGACGTCATCCGGGCCGATTCGCACGCGCAGGCCTTCGTCGAACGAGCACCGCTCGCCGGTCCACTCGCGCAAGCCGGGCATCCACAGCGACGCCGCGCGATCCCCGAGCGCCTGCGGGGCCCCGCGCCACGCGTAGCGCATCCCCGGCACCTTGCCGAACCACAACGCGTAGAGCTCCGCCTCGCCCTCAGTGATCGACGTGATCGGCGCGAGCTCGTCCCCGGCAAGTCGGGCCGGATCGAGCGGCTTGATCGGCAGCTCGACCTGTACCGTGCGCCCGACGATCGGCGCCGCTGCGGCGAAGGCGCGAAACTGCCACCGCATCACCGGCCGGATCGCGAGCCACACTGGACGTGTTGGGGAGTCGTCGCGGTACGTCGGCGCCTCGACGAGAACCATCGGCATCACCTCGACGCTGTCGAGCCAGACATCTCCCGGCGTCGCATCGCCCGGCGGCCGGCGACCGACGAACACGCGCTGCCAGCCATCGCCGGCTTGCCAGCCCTCGCGCTCGAGGAGCGCCCCTTCGTGCCGAGCTCCGGCTGCTCGCAGTGCCGCCGCGAGCTCGCGCGGACGCACCGCTCCCGCACGCAGGTACTCGATGAGCCTATCGGTCAGTACCGTTGACCTGGAGGTCGAGGAGGCAAACGCGAGCATCGGGTGCCACGCAGCTTCCTCGGCGTCTCCTTCCGTCCACGCTCCGTAGTTGCCGCACTCCGCGCATCGGGTCTCGATCTCTCGCCGTTCGAACGCATCCGTGTGCTGCGTCTCGATGCGCCGAGATCCACATCGCGGACACGCGAACGTCGGGTGCAGTCTTGCGTCGGAGCCGCTGTGCTCGCGCGCGTGCATGCGAGCGAGGGTTGCCGCGGCGCCACCTTCGGTGTCCGGCTCCCGTCCGAGCGGCGGAATCGAAACGATCGCATCGAGCACGCGAGGAAGCTCGAACAGCACGGCACGCGCGGCGTCGAGGCCCGGATGGTCGCGGCGGCTGGAGCGCAGCGCGGCATCGAGCGCCTCGACGAAGCCGGGCCGCCGCTCGACGATCGTCCCCAGCTCGTTGCAAACGTCATCGACGGTCGCCCGACCCGCGGCAACCGACTCGAGCAGGCGGATCAGTGCCGGGAGGTGTCGTATGGCGTCGCTCGAGAGCGTGGCCGCGCGCTCCAGAGTCGCTCGCCAATCGGACATGTCGAGGGCTACTCTAGATTATCGATCACGCGGTCGATAGCTTCCCGGGCGATCGGAGCCTCGGCTAGCCCAACTTGAAGGGTTCAGGCTGGCCAGCGGCTTTTTT
>JAYUCN010000812.1:0-3256 GCA_043740335.1 Planctomycetota bacterium | reverse complement strand
ACGAGAAGGTGACGTCGCGCGGTCACGACCGCTTGCCGACGTTCGGTGTCTGCCGGGACGTGCCGGCCGGGCGCCTGGGCAACTACATCGACCAACTGGTCGATGCCGAGCTGCTGGTGCGCAGTGACGGTGAGTATCCCACGCTGTCCCTGGGCAAGGACGCGATGGCGGTGCTGCGCAGTGAGCAGCAGGCCGTGCTGCGCGTGCCCAAGCAATCGCTGGCTGCGCGCGGCAAGCGGCAGCGCGCGCGCGATGGGGGCGCGAAGTCGAACGAAGCGCGCGAGCTCGACGCTGCCGAGCAGGGGCTGTTCGAAGCGCTGCGGGTACAGCGGCGCCGGCTCGCGAACGACCTGGGGGTGCCGTCCTACGTGGTGTTCTCGGACGCATCGTTGACCGAGATGGCGCAGCAGCGGCCCGGTTCGCCGACCGCGTTCCTCGCCGTGCGTGGCGTCGGCAAGAAGAAGCTCGAGTCGTTCGGCGAGGTCTTCCTTCAGGCGATCGCGGAGCATGCTGCGCGTCATGGCATGGCGCTCGGTGCGGGAACGCCGGTGGACGCGCGTGGCTCGTCCTCGACGCGAACCGACGAAGGGGACGACGAGGCGGAACGGCCGGCGACGCGCGCGGTGCTGTTCGAACTGTTCTTGCGCGGGGTGGCGCTCGAAGAGGCGGCGAAGCAAGCGGGCCGTGCGCTGAGCACGGTGACTCGCTACTGCATCGAGTGGATCGCGACCGAGCGTCCGGTCCGCATCGCGGCGCTCGTGCCCGACGAGGTCTACGCTCGCGTCAAGGCGGCGCTGATGACGAGCGAAGACGGGCGCCTGAAGCCGGTGTTCGAAGCACTCGGCGGCGAGGTGTCGTACGAGATCCTGCGGTTGGTGTCGGCGCACCTGGTGATGCTCGCCGAAGGGACGGCAGAAGAGCAGCGTGGGTAGGCAGCCTGCTCGCGTCTGTCGGTCGGGCAGCCGCTGTCGCTGCTGCCGGACGGCCGGGTTGCGTATTCGCTGAAGCAGCCGCGGACTTCATCGCAACGCACTCGCCGCGTCAGCTGGACTGCCAATGGCTGCTGTTCGGGGCCTCGTCGAGTCCCCGCCCGCTGATGCCTGCCTCGGCGCCGGCAACCGCGTGCGCGTGACGCCGAAGTGAACGGCGCCCGATGGGTCCGCGCGACCCGCCGCGCGACCAGGGCTTGCACATCGGCGCGCCGCGCCGGTCGTTCGTGCCGGAAATCCTGGCGGTGTTCGCGGCCTGCTGCCGCCTCGGAGAGTCGACCAATCCAACCGACTCCAGGAGTCTCCGATGCGATCCATCTCCCGTGCGTGTTCCCTCGTCCTGCTGCTGCTGGTTGCGAACCTCGGCGTCGCACCGACCGCTGTCGCGCAACGCCCCGCTGCCGCCAAGGGATCGTGCAGCGCTCCGCTGTGGTTCGAACCCATGCCCGAACCCGAGACCTACCACGCGTGCGCACAGGGCGGTGTCACCTATCGCATTGCGGCAGACCACTTCGCCGCACGGGCCGGGTCCGACGAGGTCACCCTCGCGGTGGCGGCGGGGTGCCCGGCGGCGGTGCTCGAACCGCTGGAGCCGGCACCTGGCGTGAGCAACTACTACTTCGGCCGCGACCCGTCCTGCTGGCGCAGCAACGTGCCGCACTTCGCGCGCCTGCTGGCGCGAGGCGTGCGGCCGGGCATCGACCTGGTCTTTTGCGGCACCGGCCGCGAGCTGGAGTTCGACATCGTCGCGCGACCCGGGGCCGACCTCGCCGGACTCTGTCTGCGTGTGGAGAGTACACGCGCGCACCGCATGCGGCTCTTGCCCGACGGCGCCGTACTGTTGCCGCTGGCGACCGGCGAACTGCGGCTACAGCCTCCGTACGTCTACCAGGAACGCCATGGCGTGCGCACCCAGGTGCCGAGTCGCTACGTGATCCGCGGCGACGAGATCTGGTTCGACCTCGGTGACCGCGATCCGGACCTCGAGCTGACCATCGATCCGGTGGTGACCTTCGCGACGCTGCTCGGTGGCAGTGGCAACGAGGTCGGCATCGCCTGCGCGGTCGACAACCAGGGCAACATGGCGGCGGTCGGCACCACGACCTCGACCAACTTCCCGCTGCGGAAGCCGCTGCCGCTGCCGCCGATGACCAACGCCACCTACGTGTCGAAATTCGACAAGCATGGCAACCTGGTCTACTCGACCTGGTTCGGCGGCCCGGGCCCGGGCATCGCCACGACACCGGTCGACATCGGCTTCGATCCGCAGGGCTGGGCCGTTTTCGGCGGCAACACCGGCAATGCCAACCTGCCGACCACCCCCGGCGTCGTGCAACCGGTCCTGATGAGCAACGCGAACTGGTTCTTCGCCGCCCTCGATCCTGCCGGCGCGCTCATGTGGTGCACCTACTACGGTGGTCCCACCGGCAACGGCAGCATGAGGGCTCTGCACGTACTCGACGTCCTGCGCGGCAGCGTGATCGGCGTCGGCCTGGGCAACGTCCCACTCATGACCAACGCCTACTCGGGCCTCGGCAACATCGCGGTCGCCGGCATCTTCGGGGGCAACGTGCTGTGGGTGTCGACGCAGTGCGGTTTCTCGGGCACGCCGACCGCCATCGACGTCACCCAGAACGGCCACATCTGCATCACGGGTATCACGGGCGGTCCGGGGTTGCCGACGACGGCAGCCTCGTTCCAGCCGAACCCGCCGGGCAGCAACGACGGTTTCGTGTTCGTGTTCTTCGGCACCGCCAACTCGCTGGTCTTCTGCACCTACTTCGGCGGCTCGGGTCCCGACGCACCTCGTCGCATCCGCGCAGTCTCCGGCCCGGGCACGGTGCATTGCACGATCGCCGGCGAGACCTCGTCGGCAGACCTGCCGCTGCAGAACGCGGTGCAGCCGTTCCGGATGGGCACCACCGACTGCTTCGTGGCGCGGTTGAACGGCAACGCCAGCGGGCTCGACTTCTCGACCTACTTCGGCGGCTCCACGACCGAGATGATCGGCGGCCTCGACCTGGACGCAGCTGGCGGCACCGTGTTCGGCGGGTGGACGAACTCGTTCGACCTGCCGTACAAGAACACGCTGCGCTATACGATCTCGGGGTCGAACCAGGACGGTTTCCTGGCCAGGCTCGATCCCAGCGGTGGCGTGCTGGTCTGGTGCACGGCACTGGGCGGCAACAACAGCGAGGTGCTGAACGACCTGGCGATCGGCCCAGCCAACCAGATCGTCGTCACCGGCACGTCGGGGCCGCCGTTCC
>JAYUCN010000811.1:0-3258 GCA_043740335.1 Planctomycetota bacterium | reverse complement strand
CCCGAACAGGCCATTGCCGAGGCCGTAGGCCACGTCGAGCTGCAGCTGCGTGCCATTGCCACCGCCACTGACCACGGCAACGTCGAGATTGCCGTCCCGGTCGAGGTCGGCCACCTCCACCGCTTCGTAGGGGAAGCTCCGCATGTTCAACACGATCGGCGCGGCGAACGCTGGCTGGCCAATGCCGAGCGGACGCGCAAGCAGCACCTGCGGCCGCAGCCCCACGGGCGAATTCGGCCCCGGCACGAGCAGCACGTCGGGCAGTGCGTCGCCGTCGAAGAACGCCGCGCGGCAACGCCACGTACCCGGAGCGGCGGCGAACCGATGCACGACACCGAGCGGCGGCAGAGGCCGCTGCTGCCCCAGCACGAGGTGATGCACCGCGGTAGCGGCCCCTTCGTTGACGATGAAGATGTCCGGCACCTGATCGCCGTCGAAGTCGCCGATGCACAGGTCTCTAGGCGTGCGTTCGGCCGGGTTCTCGTGATCGCCGATCTGCCGCGGCGCCGCGAAGCGCTGGAACATGCCGTTCTCCTGCGCGAGCAAGAGCTGCAGGAAGGCGACGCCGCCCGGATCGGTCAAGGCCGCGAAGTCGGGCGCGTCGTCGGTGCTGGGTGCCGCGTCGAGCGCGATCGGCGCCACCGCGACCGGTAACCGTTCGAGCACGGTGCCGCGCGGCCCGAAGAACGGATCGGGGTTGGCGAACAGGAAGACCTGGCTCGCCGTGATCTGCGCCACCACCGCACCGAGCCGGACGCGCAGCACGATGTCGACCTGCCCCGGTCGGCCGTCGGGTGCGGCGGGCATCGTGAAGACGAGGCGATCGCTGCCGGACTCGTCGATGCGGAAGTCCGGCCGCGCGAGCGTCGTGATGCGACCGCCCTTCTCGAACGACAATTCGACGTCGTCGAACGCGAACGGTGCGGGGCCCGCACTAGCACCGAAGTCGAACGGCACGAGCGCCGTGCCGATCAGCGTGAGCAGGCTGCCGCCGGTCGTCGGCCCCTGGCTCGGCAACGCCAGCGCGATGTCGGGCCGGTAGTACGCGTTCGCCATCGCCGTCGATTGGCCCGCCACCGCGTCGCGCACGACGAGCTGCGCTTGCACCGGGAAGGTGCTGCCGGGCACGAACGCCGACACCACGGGCACCCCAGCGCTCGGCGCTTCGAACCGCAGGTCGGTGCCGAGCCGCGTGATCGTCGCCGGCTCGTCGGCGGCACTGCCCGCGGGGTCGGGTGTGGTGACGAGGATCTGCACGCTAGAGGCCTCGCTGCTGCGCAGACCGTCGACGCGCACCGCGACGCGTTCGCCGAGCGGCGACAGGAAGCGTTGCTGCTGGCCGGCAGCGAGCACGAGTTCGGCGCGCGGCTGGCGCGCGAGCACGATCGGCACGGCCGGCGCGATGGCGCGGTCGTCGACGAACACGTTGAGCTGGCCGTCGACATCGGCGGCGGTCGGATCGCCCGCGGCAGTCGCGATCGACGCCGTGGCGAGCGTGAACGTGATGAGCGTCGACCCACCCTGGCCCGACGCGGTCGGGTTCTCCTGGTCCTGGCCGACTCCTGCCCCTTCGAGGCGCACGCGCAACCGCGCGGCCGCGGGGATCTGCGCATTGGCGACGACCACGGTGCGCACGGTGCCGGCGGCCGGCACCAGCGGCAGGATCGGACTCAAGCTGAGTTCGGGCAGGCGTGCTTCCGGGTTGCCGTTGCTGCGATCGCTGGCAACCAGGCCCGTGATGAGTCCGGCCCCGCAGCCGCCGAGCGGCAGCAGCAAGCCGGCGAGGATCCACTGGTGCCACGGGGTTCTCGGACGGCGCATAGGAGAGCAAGTCTACCCCAAGCCCGGCACCCGGGCCGGCCCCCGATCCGACGATGACACGGCGCGAACGCCCGGCGGCGGGTGGTAGAACGCGCGCATGGCGACTGTTCGTTCCGACTTCGAACCCCCGCAGCAACGGCGTGTCTTCTGCAACCGCACCCTCAACATGCGTTCGATCCGCGCGGTCGGCTTCGACATGGACTACACGCTCGTGCACTACGACGTGCACGCCTGGGAGGCGCGCGCCTACGCGCACGTGCAGCAGCGCCTGCTCGATCGTGGCCACCCGGTGCGCGACCTGCGCTTCGAACCGGGGCTCTTCGCGCGCGGTCTCATTCTCGACGTGCAGCTCGGCAACATCGTCAAGGCCAACCGCTTCGGCTACGTCACGCAGGCAGCCCACGGCACCCGGATCCTGCCGCACGAGACGCAGCGAAGGGCCTACAGCCAGGTCTGGGTCGACCTCAGCGAGCCGCGCTGGGTCTTCCTGAACACGCTGTTCTCGCTGTCGGAAGCCTGCCTCTATGGCCAGCTCGTCGACCTGCTCGACCGTGGGGTCTTGCGCGTCAGTGACCCATCCGGGGCGCTCGACTATCGCGGCCTCTACGACCTCGTCGGCGAGACGATGAACGCGGCGCATCTCGAGGGCGAACTCAAGGCCGAGATCATCGCCGACCCGAAGCAGTTCGTCGACCTCGACCCGCAGCTCGCGCAGACGCTGCTCGACCAGAAGCAGGCGGGCAAGAAGCTGTTCCTCGTGACGAACTCCGAGTGGCACTACACGCGCGCGATGATGAGCTATGCGTTCGATCCGCCACTCGGGGCGGCGGGCAGCGTGGCGGCGTGGCGCAGTCTGTTCGACCTCGTCATCGTGCAGGCGAAGAAGCCCGCGTTCTTCGAACAGCAGGCACCGTTCGTCGAGGTGATCGACGATGCGGGTGGCGTGCAGCCGCTGCAGGGGCCGCTGCGGGCGGGCGTGATCTACCGCGGCGGCAACGCGCAGGCCGTGCAGGATCACTTCCGCGTCGATGGTTCGGAGATCCTGTATGTCGGCGACCACGTCTATGCCGACGTGCACGTGTCGAGCCAGATCCGTCGCTGGCGCACGGCGCTCGTGCTGCGCGAACTCGAGGACGAGGTGCTCCAGGAGCAGGCGTTCGCGAAGGGGCAAGCGGAGTTGGAAACTCTCATGCACGAGAAGGAACGGCTCGAGCACGAGCAGGCGACGCTGCGGCTCGCACTGCAGCGGCTCGAGCACGGTGCCCCACTGCCTCCAGGTGTGAAGGGTGGTGCGGTGGCGTGCCAGGAGCGGCTGCGCGCGCTGCGGCAGGAAGCCGATGCGCTCGAACTGCGCATCGTGCCGCTCGCGAAGCAGAGCGGGCAGCTCGGCCACATGCACTGGGGTTCGTCGATGCGCGCGGGCAACGACAAGAGCCG
>JAYUCN010000810.1:0-3260 GCA_043740335.1 Planctomycetota bacterium | reverse complement strand
TCTCCTCGGCGTCGTCGGGCGACGCAGGCAGGCGCTGGGTCAGCAGCTTGGCTCCCGTGGCGACCGCCATCGCATGGCGCCACAGCACCTTCTCACCGCCATAACAGCCGAACTGGGGCCCGGAGAAGCGCTTCAACGTCGATCCGAGCAGCATGCCGCGCAGCCCCCTGAGCCCCATGCCGATGATCGCGTCACACACGGTTTCGCGCTTGTGCGCAAAGCCGTGGATCGGCGAGTTGGCGAGGCGCAGCATGTTGGCGACCAAGCCCGGATCGCGCGACAGCAGCTTGTCGAAGTCCGCTGGCCCGGCCTCGGGATCCTCGAGCAACTTCATCGCCTTGGCGACCACATCCGGCAAAGTGGGGATGAGGCCAGGGTTGGCCCGGATCTGCTCGCTTACGCTGCCTGTTTTTTGCATGACGGTCGCTTCCTTCGCGCCGGCCAGTCGAGCCCGCGCGAGTTGCGACGATCATCGAGTTCCAACGGCGCGTGCCATTAGCCGCGTCGCGTCGCCGCCATGCGCAGGCGCGCACACCTTCGCGTTGCGAAGTCTGGCAAGACCAGCACCAGCGCGACCAGCGCCTCCGGCGGTTGGCCTGTTGCCAAGGACGCCGCAGCACCGTCCGCGCCGCCCACGGCGGGTGGGCAGACAACCGACAAGTCCTCGGGGCTGGCCTCCAACACGAGCCTCGCATATGCATTCCTGGCTTCCGGAGGCACTCGTGATGACGGCCAGGCAGAAGGTGGCGATTGCGGCGGCGTTCGTGTTGGCGCTGCTTTCTCTCTATCTGTTCTGGCCGACGGATGCTGCGCCACCGGAATCCCCTGCGTCGGGCGAATCCGCGCCTCTGGGAGCAGCAGCACTCACAGCCGCCATCAGTGCCGCAACGACTCCAGAAGGAGCGCAGAGCGATACGACGCAGCGCGAAGCGCTCGCCACGCCGGGGGTTGTGGGTCGCGGCGATCTGGTCGTCCGGCTGCTCTATGGCGACGACCGCTCGCCTGCCGCAGATGTGATGGTGACCGCGTTTCGCAGGAACGAGACCCCGAGGAACACCTCGGCGCCCTCGGTAGACAGCAAGCGACGCCACACGGATGCCGACGGGATCGCGCGCTTTCCGTCGATGCGCGCGGGCCGCACGGGGCTGATCGCCGACCGCGGCCACTGGTTCGACAAGGCGTACGTCGTTGCGGGGAAGGAGACCGAAGTCGAGTTCGTGATGCCCGTGGGCGTGACGGTCACGGGGATCGTGGTGAGTGCTCTCGGTGTGCCGGTGGCCGACGCCGAAGTCGAACTCGAATCGAGTGTCGTCGCAACCACCGACATGCATGGCGGCTTCACCGTGCGCGGCGCGTCAGCCCACTACTCCATCGGCGCGCGCGCCCTCGGCCACGGCGCCTCGAAGGCCCAGCAGCTGTTGGCGCACGATGGCAAGGCCGAGGTGCGGCTCGAACTCGGCACCGCCGGCGGAATCGTCGAAGGCACAGCACTCGATCCCGACGGCAAGCCGCTCGCCAACGTCCGCGTCGACATCGGCCGCTACGAGGGCGGCAGGTCGTGGGTCGGCGACGCCCCGCCGCGACCGGCGCGCCCGCGGACGGATGCAGAAGGGCGTTTCCGCGCGATCGGCATCCCACTCGGCGAACAGCCGCTCCGCGCGCGGGCAAGCGGGTTGGTCCCGTGGTCGGGCACGTGCCAGGTGACCGCGGATGTGCCCGCGGTGGTCCAGATCGTGTTCGCGCGCGGCAACACGTTGCGCGGCACGCTCCGCGACGCCGACGGCCGCCCCTTCGGCGACGTGCTGATCAGCGCGCGCGCGGGCGAGCTCGACTGGGACGAGGTGATCGCCCACGACGGCACCTTCGAGATCACAGGACTTCCGGACGGTGAGATCGACGTGAAGGTGGACGCTGAAGGCAAAGGCGAGGCGCGCACGCGCGTGCAGATGCTGCCCGGCGGGGCAGTGACGACGTGCGAACTCACGCTCGTGTGCGGGTTCGTCGCGAAAGGGAGGGTGCGCGACGAGGCCGGGCACGGGTTGCCCAACGTCAACGTGCGCTGGCAGCCTTCGCCGACGGGCATGGGCTACACGTTCACGGACCAGGACGGCGCCTTCGCGATCGCGAACGTCCCCGAGGGCAAGCTGACCATCAGTCTGGATGGCGACGAGATCGAGGACGCGCACTTCAAGGACCTCGACGCGCGCCATGGCGAACTCGACCTCCGCGTGCAACGACGCGCGCCCAAGACGGTGTACATCGCGGGCCTGGTGCTCGACCCCGACGGTCGGCCCGCAGTGGCCCGTGCGTGGACCAGCGGCGGAGGTTCGCGGGACATCGTCGAGAAGACCACCGACGAGGCCGGGTACTTCGAGATCGGTCCGGTTCCGCCAGGGGAGTGGCGCCTGGTTGTAGAGACCAGGTCGTACCCGCGTGTGTCGTTCGAACGGCGCCAGCTCGATGCGAGCACGCGATGGGACGTCGGCACCGTTCGCCTCGCAGTCGGCGGCGACGTACATGTCGAGGTCGTCGAGGGCTCTGCCGAGGGCGTTGGGTTCTCGATCCTCGACGGCGGACAACGAGGGTTCGCCCTCCACGTCCAGCACGGTAAAGGCACGAGCGAATCGCTGCCGATCGGGAGCTACCGGCTGTTCGTAGCCGGAAGGACCCAGGCCGCGCAGTCGATCCCGTTCGAGATCCGCGCCGGTGAAACGACGAAGGTCGACGTGCGCCTGCGCGCTGGCGTGCACCAGCGGTTCGAGATCGCGCTGCCGGCGAAGATCGAGCCGTCCTGGGGCTCGCTGCGCATCCTCCGGGGCGCTGACCGCGTGGCGAACACCTGGGCGAACCGCGAGGAGGGCAAGCCGTGCACTGCGGAGGCCTGTCTCGAACCCGGCGACTACACCGTTGCCGCGAAGTTCGGCGAACTCGAAGGTTCGGCGACGTTCACCGTTGGCGAACGCGAAGGCGAGCCCGTTCGCATCGCAGTGCCGCAACCGCAGAAGTGATGCGCTGACGGTGAAGGCGTCCCCGGGGCAGCACACGGCCCCATCAATGGTAGTGATGTCCGTCAGTGTCACTGCGCGTATCGCGATCCGACGCGGCGCTGCTGCAGGAGTGCGCGCAGCAGGAACCAGACCAGCAACAGAACAGCACGCCGTGCACCATGCCCGACACGCGCACCGCCGCGGGCCGGCCCCACGCGAGCTACTTCGCGACCGGTTTGGAACTCGGTCCCGAGCTTTCGTCCAGCTTCGCCT
>JAYUCN010000809.1:0-3262 GCA_043740335.1 Planctomycetota bacterium | reverse complement strand
GCGTCCTTGACGACGAGCACGGGGAAGCGCGTGTCGTTGGCGAAGCTGTCGCGCACCGAGCCATCGATGGCGAGCGTCTGCAGGTGTGTGATGCTCTGCGACCAGTCGACGGTCCCGGTCAGCGCGTAGAGCTCGTCGCGGTCGCGCGCCGTGCCACGCGCGAGCTCTTCCTGTACGCGGATCGCGGAGCGCAACCAGAGGCACGCCTGGTAGCCGAGCGCCTGGTTGCCGGTGAACGCGCAGGCGCCGCGGCGTTTCTCGATGTCGTTCGCACCCAGCGCACGCAGTTCGGTGGCGAGCACGTCCTCGAGCCCGAGCGTGGTGGCCGCGTAGTAGATCGGCACGTCAGGAGCCCTGCGGGGTGGCGGCACCCGCGGCGGCGGCGAAGTCGGCGGGGAAGCACTTCACGGCGCTGAGCACGGGGGCGGCCGCCATCTCGATGAGCGAGCAGAACCCCTTCTTCTTCGTGAACTCGGCGAGCTTCGTCAGCTTGTCGTCGTAGCCGGGGCCCTTCTTGCTCTGCACGGCGTTCAGGATGTGCACGAACTGGTTCGTCTCCATGCGGCACGGCGGGCATTGGCCGCACTGTTCGCGCATGAAGAACTCGGCGATCTCGATCGCGAGGGCCACGACGTCGGTCGTGTCGTCGACGATACGCACGCCGCCGCAACCTGGCGAGGTGCCGAGCGGGCGCAGCGTTTCGTAGGCGATCGGCACGTCGAGGTGTGCTGCGAGCAGGAAGGCGCACGACATCGCGGGTAGCAGACCGCGCACCGTGCGACCATTGCGCAGGCCACCGCCGCACGTCTCGATGAGCTGGCGGTAGGTCGCCCCGAACGGCAGTTCGTAGACGCCGGGGCGATGCACTTCGTCGCCGAGCGTGAACAGCAGTGTGCCCTTGCTCTCGGCGGTGCCGATCGCGGCGAACGGGCGCGCACCGTGGCGCGCGATCCAGGCGACGTGCGCGAGCGTCTCGACGTTGTTGACGGTGGTCGGTTTGCCGAACAATCCCGACTCGCCGGGGAACGGCGGCTTCTTTCGCGGCTTCGCGGGCTTGCCCTCGATCGCGTTGAGGGCGGCGGTTTCCTCGCCCGCAACGTAGGTGGTGGGGCCGCAGTGGATCGCGATCGGGAAGTGCGCGAGGCCCGCCGCCTGCAGTTCCTCCAGCGCCAGCTCCGCGCTGCGGCGCGGACCGTGCATGTCTTCGATCAGGTAGAGCCATCCCTTCGTAGCACCGGTGGCGAGACCCGCGAGCAGCAAGCCCTCGATCACGGCGTGCGGGTGGTGCTCGACGAGGTGGCGGTCCTTCTTGCTGCCGGGCTCGTGTTCGCCGCCGTTGGCGACGACGAACTTCTCGCTGCCCGGTGCGCCCGCTGCGAGTTCCCACTTGCGTGCGGTCGGGAACGCGGCACCGCCGCGACCGCGCAGATTGGCGGCCGCGATCTCGGCGCGCAGCACGGCGGCGTCGGCGCTGCGCGCGCGGGCGAGACCTTCGTAACCGCCGCGGGCGCGGTACTCGGCGAGGGTCTCGGGGCCGTTCTTGGTGCGGTGCGGCAGGAGCAGGGGAGGTTGCACGGCGCGGATGGTAGGGTGCGGGGCGCCATGCGCCACGTGCGCCACGGGGCGCTATCGTCAGGGAGGCCCGTTCAGCCCATGGGTTTGCCACAGTGCGGGCACGTGGGGCCTTGCCCTTCCGCGCCGACCGCAGCCCGATAGTCCTTCGCCTCGCGCGCCCTGGCGAGTTCGTCGACGAACGCCGCGCCCAGGAGACCGGCGAGCAGCGCGAAGGCGCCGATGCCGAGGATCGCGGTGACGCCGCCGAGCACGCGGCCGGCTGCGGTGACGGGCGTCATGTCGCCGTAGCCGACCGTGGTCAGCGTCACGATGCCCCACCACATCACCGCCGGGATGCTCGCGAAGGCCTGCGGCTGCGCGTCGTGTTCGAGGAAGAACATCAGCGTCGACGACACGACCAGCAGGCCGAGCAGCATGAACAGCAGCGACAGCAGGTCGGCCGCCTTCGCGCGCAGCACGTTGCACAGCGTCTGCACGGCGACCGAGTAGCGGCCGAGCCGGGCGACGCGAACGATGCGCAGCAGGCGCAGCAGGCGGACCGGGCGCAGGTCGACGGCCGCGAGCAAGCCAGGCAGCACGGCGGTGAGATCGACGATCGCCGCGGGACTCAGCATCCAACGCAGGCGACCGGTCGGCGACAGGTAGCGCGGGTCCTCTGGCGCTGCCCACAGGCGCAGCAGGTACTCCACCGAGAAGACCGCGATCGAGAACACTTCGAACCCGGCGAACAGGTGCGGTGCCGCAGCATGGACCGATGGCACCGTTTCCAGTACGACGGCGGCGACGTTGAGCAGGATCAGGGTGCAGATCGCGCTGCGCAGATATCGGGTGGCGCGGCTTCCGGGTTGGTCGCCTTCGAGCTGGAGGAATACACGATGGCGCAGGGTCACAGCAGGATGGTAGCGGAGCGCGCGCCGGGCCCAACCGTGCAGACGCCGCAGCCCTCGACGCGCCGCGGTCGGGAAAGCGGCCCGTTGCCGCGAGAGACTCGTCGTGACAGTGGCCAGCGTCGGGACGGGGCCTATCATGCGCCCCCTCGTCCGGCCGCGCCGCGACGCAGATCCCCGAGGACCCCAATGCAACTGATCCCGATTGTCCATCTGGCCGCCGCCGTCATCGCGCTCGGCGCCGCCTTCCCCACCTCCGCGGCCCACCCCGACGAGGGCATGTGGCCGTTCGATGGCTTGCCGCTGCAGGTCCTGAAGGAGAAATACAACTTCACGCCCACGCCGGAATGGCTCGACCACGTCCGGCTCGGCTCGGTGCGTTTCGACACCGGCGGTTCGGGCTCGTTCGTGTCGGGCAACGGCCTCGTCATGACGAACCATCACGTCGCGCTCGAGACGCTCCAGAAGGTCTCGACGCAGGCGAAGGACTGGGTCAAGGACGGCTTCAGCTCGCGCCTGTTCGGCAGCGAGGTGAAAGGCACCGACCTCACCTTGCGCCAGCTCATCGAGATCCGCGACGTGACGAAGGAGATCCTCGTCGCCAAAGCCGAGGACAAGACCCCGGAGGGCAACGAGTGGCGCAAGAAACTCGATGACATGTGTGGCGCCATCACCGATGACAAGAAGCACATCAAGGCCGATCCCGTCCAGCTCTATGACGGCCAGTCGTTCCGCATCCACGTCTACCACATCTATGACGACGTGCGCGTCGTGTTCGCACCCGAGAAGCAGGTCGCGTT
>JAYUCN010000808.1:0-3265 GCA_043740335.1 Planctomycetota bacterium | reverse complement strand
GGCATGACCTTGTTCTTCGAGGAGCAGTTGTCCTCGACGGGCACGGTTGCCTGTGCGACGTGCCATGATCTGGCCCGGGGCGGGATCGACTCCCGCACCGCAGAAGCCGTCAATCCCGGTTTTGATGGCGTGTTCGGGACCGCGGACGACCAGCGCGGCTCACCCGGGGTCGGGTTGGTCTTGTGGACGGGCACCATGATTGCCCTGCCGACGCACGGCTTCGGCCCGCAAGTCACGAATCGGCGCGCGCCGACGGTGATCAACAGCGGCTACCACACCCATCTCGCGTACGACGGCAGCAAGACGTCGCTCGAGCAACTGGTGGCCGGGCCAATCCTCAACTTCGTGGAGATGAGTCATGGCGGTCGAACCTGGGCCGACGTGACTCAGAAGGTCACCGCTGCAACCCCGCTGGTGTTCGCGAGCAACCTGCCACCGCGCCTGCTGACCTTCATCGCTGGTCACAGCTACGCGGCCCTGTTCCAGATCGCCTTTGGTTCGCCACAGGTGACCCAACAGACCATCGTCGATGCGATCGCCTGCTACCTGCGCACGCTCAACTCCGACCAATCGAAGTGGGATCTGCATCTCCACAACCAGGCCCAGTTGACGCCGCAAGAGCAACTCGGGCTCACGCTGTTCACGAGCCCGGCCAATGGCGCGACCTCGTGCCACACCTGCCACGGTGACTTCGACCAACGGGTGCTGCTCGAGGGGCCGGTCGCCGGTCAGATGACCATGGTGACGAGCGGGCCCTATGGCGCGCCACTGCCGACGCGGCTCCTGTTCCACAACATCGGCGTTCGTCCCGCGGTCGAGGATCCAGGCCGCAAGAACGTCACCAACGCCGGCATCGACGCCGGCAGGTTCCGCGTCGCCAGCCTGCGCAACGTCGAGCTGACCGCGCCCTACTTCCACAATGGCAGCGCCGACACTCTGCGCGCAGTCCTCGACTTCTACGATCGCGGGGGTGATTTCCACGGCAACCAGGCCGCCAACCTGACGCCGCGCAACTACACCGTCGCCGAAAAGGACGCCATCGTGGCGCTGCTCGCGACGTTGACGGATCCGCGCGTCGCGGCCGGAGCCGTGCCATTCGATCGGCCGACGCTCGGCTCGCAGAACCGCCGCCTCGTCACCTCGATCGGGCAAGGCTCGTGGACGGCCTCAGGCCAACTCGTAGCGCACGCACCGTTCGCCCCCCGGCTCGGGGAAGCGTGGTTCCGGCTGACACTCAGCGGCGCCACACCGGGCCAGCCCGCGTTCCTCATGTGGGACGTGGCGCCTGGCCCTGGCGGAGCCCCGTTGAACCTCGAGCTGGGTCTGACGGCGGCGTTCCAGCTGTTCGCCATCGGCCCGGTGCAGTGGACGTTCACCATGGCCACCGGCGTCATCCAGGCGCCGTTGCCGTTGCCGAACCTGCCGGCACTGAGCGGCCAGACGCTGTTTGCCCAATGGCTGGTGCTCGAGCCGTCTCGACAGTGGCCGATCGCGACGTCGAACGCGCTGCGCATCCCGCTGCTGTAGAGACGCCGTTCGTGACGCCGAGGCCGCCGCGACGCCGTGCGTCACCGCCGCGGGCACGACCTTGGTGACCGGGGCGGCGGCGCATAGACTGTGGACCAATGCGCGCCATGCTCGTCGTCCTCGGTCTCGCGCATGCCGTGCCTGCGCAATCTCCCGAGAAGCGCATCGTCGGCTACTACACCTCCTGGTCGATCTACGGACGCAACTACCTCGCCGATCAGATCCCAGCCGCGCAGGTGACGCACGTCAACTATGCGTTCGCCAACATCCAGAACGGGCTGATCGCGCTCGGCGACTACTATGCCGACGTCGATCGCTTCTATCCGGGTGACTGTTGGAACCCCGGCTGCCGGCGCGGCAACTTCCATCAGCTCGAGCTGCACAAGCAGAACCACCCGCAGCTGCACACGCTGATCTCGATCGGCGGCTGGACCTGGTCGGGCGGCTTCAGCGACGCCGTGCTGACGCCGCAGTCGCGCCAGGCGTTCGTGGCGTCGATCGTCAACTTCGTCGACCAGTACTACTTCGACGGCGCCGACATCGACTGGGAGTATCCGGTCAGCGGCGGCCTCGCCAGCAACACGACGCGGCCGCAGGACAAGCAGAACTTCACGCTGTTCGTGCAGGAGCTGCGGCAGCAGTTCACGGTGCGCAGCCAGACGACCGGCAAGCAGTACCTGCTGTCGATCGCTGCGCCCGCGAACCCGAACATCATCAACAACCTCGAGGTGTCGCTGCTGTCGCCGTGGCTCGACTGGTTCAATGTGATGACCTACGACTTCCACGGGCCGTGGGGTGATCCCGTGACCGGCATGAACGCACCGATGTTCGCCGACCCGAACGATCCGACGCCGGAGCCCGCGCGTTCGCAGTTCAATACGACGCGCGCGATCCAGAACTATCTGGCGCTGGGCGTGCCGCGCGACAAGCTCCAGATCGGCGTGCCGTTCTATGGCCGCGGCTTCGCCGGCGTCAGCGGCGGTCCGAACTTCGGTCTTTACCGTGCCTACACCGGTCCGTCGTCACCGGGCACGTGGGAGGCGGGCGTCTACGACTGGACGCACCTGAAGAACAGCTACGTGAACCTCAATGGCCATGGCGCGCACTGGCTGGACCGGCAGCGCGTGCCGTGGCTCTACAACCCGGGCAGCAGCACGTTCATCAGCTACGACGACCCGCGTTCGGTGAGCGAGAAGGCGTGGTTCGTGCAGGCCGCCGACCTCGGCGGTGCGATGTTCTGGGAGTTCTCGTGCGATCGGCAGAACGACCTGCTTGGGCCGCTGCACGAATGGTTGCGGCTGCGGCCGGCGCTGCGCGCACCGGTCCGCGAGATCTCGTTGTCACAACCGGTGGCGCTGCCCTTGTCGCTCGTCGGTGGCAGTGCGCGCGCCGGGCGGCCCTACCTCGTGCTCGGTTCGTTCGCCGACGCGTGGCCGGGTGTTCTGGTGATCGCCGGCAGTCCCGTGCTGCCGCTCAACGTCGACTGGCTGCTCGGGCTCTTCATGAATCCCGTGGCGCCAGTCTTCCAGCAGACGATCGGCGTGCTCGATTCTGCGGGTGCCGGGGCAGCGACGATAGACGTGACGAGCTTGGCGCCGCTGCCGTCGGTCATGCTCGGCATGCGACTCTCGCTCGTGGCGTGGGTGTTCGACGGCGCCGGCGTGATCAGCGGGCAACCGACGAATGTCGTGCAGGTCCCGTTCGTGCCGTAGCAGTCCGCACGCGAGTCACAGCGCTG
>JAYUCN010000807.1:0-3269 GCA_043740335.1 Planctomycetota bacterium | reverse complement strand
GTTCGCGATGTCGGAGACGTAGCCATTGGTGCTGATGAACAGCTGTGTCGCCGTGCCGCCCGGGTGCGTCAATGTCGACGGCAAGGTGATCGCGGTCTCGAGGTTGTTGTTGGTGGGCAGCGCGGTCGCCGTGCCGCTCGGCGGGATGTAGGTAGCACCGATGCCTTGCGTGACGATGTAGCCGCTGCCGGTGAAGGTCATGGTCAGGGACCGCCCGTTCAGCGCCGTCGCCGTGGCCCCGGGCGTCAGGAACCGCTGGTAGAACGAGCCGGTCGTGGCGTAGCACCCGGCCCCGTAGTTCGACTTGGCCGCGCAGTTGTGGGCGACGACACCGTTGCCGTAGTAGAGCGTACCGAAGAGGACATAGGGCGAGACGGACCCCGTCGCGAACGCGTTGTACTGCGTGGCACCCGCGGTGACCGACAGTTCCGCATTCGAGAAG
This sequence comes from Planctomycetota bacterium, assembly GCA_043740335.1. Classification (GTDB taxonomy): domain Bacteria; phylum Planctomycetota; class UBA1135; order UBA1135; family UBA2386; genus DASVAL01. The sequence goes on along the minus strand of JAYUCN010000807.1, from coordinate 2,827 downwards.
GTCTGGTTGGTGCCGGTGCCGAGGTAGAAGAGGACGCCGACGTTGTTGTAGCGAACGGCGACACCGTAGGTGCCTGGCTGCAGCACCCCGCCCGTCGTGAAGCACACGGCGGGCACCGCCGGCGTCGCGGGGAACGTCGATGGCCCACTGGCGCGCAACGACCAGACGGCCGCATTCGTCTCGTTGCCGACGTAGGTCGTGGTGCCGGGGTTCGTGACCCAGACGTCGACCGAGCCCGTCGTGCCGAGCGGAGTGACCGCTGAGTACGTCAACCCCTGGAGCGTGACCGTCGTGTTCACGGTCATGTCGAAGAAGACCTGGGGATTGCTACTGGGCGGATTCCAGAGATATGCCGCGCCAGTCGGCAGGATGGGCAGGCTGTTTTGCGCGGTGGCGGCGGCGGTCAGACACAATGCCAGCAGAGGCAGACGAAGGTGCATGGGACTCCTTGACGGACAGGGGGATTACGGCCGGAGAGCCGAGCGGAACGGGCCGAACGGGAAGCCACAACGCTACCGCGAACGGTGTTCTTCGTGAGGGGGGTGATGTCGATTCCGGGCAGGAAGTTGCCTTCTGTGAGCCGTCGCGGAGGCACCGGCACGCGGACCCCGAGACCGGGCGCACGTGGGTTCGGCGACGGGTCCGGACCTGCGCACGCCGAACCGGTGCCATGGGCCGCAGCCACCGTGGTAGCCTGCGCGCCCCCATGACGACCCCGACCCTGGGCCAGGTCCTCGAAGTCACCGCCGAACGGCTCGGTTTTGGCGGCTTCACGATCGCGCGCCACTACGGACTCGCGGTGTTCGTGCCGTTCGCGGCGCCCGGTGACCGGCTGCGGGTCGAGGTCACCGAGGTCGAGAAGAAGTTCGTGCGCGGCAAGATTGTCGAGGTGCTGTCGCCGGGCCCGGGTCGTGTCGAGCCGCGCTGCCGCCATTTTGGCGAATGCGGCGGCTGCCAGTTCCAGCACGTCGACTATGCGACGCAGGTCGCCGCCAAGGCCGAGTTCGTGCGCGACGCGCTCGTGCGCACGGGCGGCTTCGACTGGCAAGCACCGATCGTCGTGCACCATGGCGAGCCGTGGGGCTACCGCACGCGCACGCAGCTCAAGCTGCACGCGACCTCGGGCGACCGCGAGGACGGCACGCCGGGTCGTCTGGGCAAACGGCAACGGCGCGAGCAGCGCGCCGCCGAGGCGGCCGTCACTGTCGGTACTGCCACGGTGCCGCCGCTCGTGCTCGGCTTCCACGCCGCGTTCACGCACAGCGTGGTCGACGTGCAGCAGTGCCCCGTGCTCGCACCCGAACTCGAACAGGGTCTCGCCTCGGTGCGCGCGGCGATCGCGACGCTGCCGAAGAAGGAATGGCCCTACCAGATCGACGGTGCTTGCGGCCGCTCTGGCGCGTCGTGGGCTCCTGACCTGCCGGGGCTGCGCAAGGACCTCGTCGAACACCAGGTCGCGGGCTTTCGCTACCTCATCGAGCCCGAGAGTTTCTTCCAGGGCAACGGCCTGCTCGTCGAACGACTCGTCGCCGGTGCGATCGGCGACGAACGCGGCGAGCTCGCGTTCGATCTCTATGCGGGCGTAGGCCTGTTCTCGCTGCCGCTCTGCAAGCGCTTTCTGCGCGTCGTCGCCGTCGAGGACGAACGGCGCGCGGCCACGCTCGGCCGCGTCAACGTCAAGACCAACGGCTGCGACAACGTCACGTATGCGCGCGCGACGACGGAGCAGTTCCTGCGCGACAACAAGGAACGGCCCGACCTCGTGTTCCTGGATCCGCCGCGTCTCGGCGCGAAGCAGGCATTGCCGCTGCTGCTGAAGCTGCGGGCAGCACGCATGGTCTACGTGTCGTGCGATCCGCAGACGCTCGCCAGGGACCTGCGGCAGCTCGTCGACGGCGGCTACGTTCTCGAACAGGTCGAGGCGTACGACATGTTCCCGCAGACGTTCCACGTCGAAGCCGTGGCGCGCCTGCACCTGCGCTGACGGTGAATTGACGGAACTTGCCATGGAGACGCGCTTCATCTCGTTCGAACATGTGCGCCTCGCGGTGCACCTCGCCGGGCGCGGGCCGCTCGCGGTGCTCGTGCACGGCTACCCGCTCGACCACCGCATGTGGCTCGACGTCATGAACGGCCCGCTCGCGGCACAGCGCACGTTCGCGGCGATCGACCTGCGCGGGCACGGGCAGTCGCCGTGGTGCGGCGATGCGGTGCATGCCATGGAACTGTTCGCCGATGACGTGTCGGCGGTCATACGGACGCTGACGGACGACGCGGTCGACGTCGTGGGTCTGTCGATGGGCGGCTACGTGGTGCAGGCGTTGTGGGCCGAGCACGCGCCGTTGGTGCGTTCGCTCGTGCTCGTCGACACGCGCGCGCGGCCCGACGACGAGGCCGGCAAGGCCGGGCGCGATGTGGCGATGAAGACGGTGGTCGAGAAGGGCCGCACCCCCATCGCCGCCGGCATGATCGCGAAGTTGTTGGCACCGCGCGCCGAGAGCGACCCGCACGGGCTGCTGCTGCGCGCGCGTGTGCAGACGATGGCGGAGAGTCTGCCCGTCGAGACGATCGTCGCCGACCTGCGGGGTCTGCGGGACCGTCCCGATCGCACGAGCATGATGTCTTTGATCACGGTGCCGACGCTCGTCGTCGTCGGCCGCGAAGACGTCATCACGCCGCCCGCCGAGGCGGTGCAGATGGCGAAGGCGATCCCGGGGTCGCGGCTGGCCGTGGTGCCGGGCTGCGGCCACCTGACGCCGATGGAGGATCCGGTCGCGTTCGCGCGTGAACTCGGCGCGTTCTGGCAAGGCGTGGACTGACGGTCGCG
>JAYUCN010000806.1:0-3273 GCA_043740335.1 Planctomycetota bacterium | reverse complement strand
ACAACAGCAACAGCAGCAGCAGCAAGGCCTGCTGCCGTTCCGCCAGAACGGCGGCCGCCGGGCAGGTGCCGGCAGAAAGCCCAAGGGCGAGACGGCCGGCGTCAGCCACGGTCCGCGCGCGCGGCTGGCGGCACGGTTTCCGGCGCACGTGACGATGAAGCTGAGCCGCGGGCTGCCCCGGTTGCGTAGTCGCGGCGAGTACCGCGTGCTGCTCGCCGCGTTCGCAGCAAGCTGCGAACGCGGCGGCTTCCGTCTCACCCACTACGCTGTCCTCAACGACCACCTGCACTTCCTCGTCGAAGCACAGGATCGGCAAGCGCTGACGCGAGGCCTGCAAGGCCTCGCGATCCGCATCGCCAAAGCCCTGAACAAGCTCTGGAGCCGGCGCGGCACCGTCTTCGCCGACCGCTACCACGACCGCATCCTGAAGACGCCACGCGAGGTCAAGAACGCCCTGTGCTACGTGCTGGCGAACGGGAAGAAGCACGCGGCCGAAGGCCGCGAGGTGTCGGTGCCCCAGGCGATCGACACGTTCACTTCAGCGCCCTGGTTCGACGGGTTCCGGGAGACCATCACGGTGCGTGGCATCGAAGCGATGCCACGCCCCGTCACGGAGGCGCGCACCTGGATGCTCACGATCGGCTGGCGACGGCACGGACTGCTCTCCGTGCACGATCTGCCAGCGACCGGCTGACGGACCTCGATCTCTTGCCAGTCCGCCGGAGTTCGATGCGGCATCAATTCCCTTCGGGGGGTGCAGCGCCTCCAGATCACCGCGGCAGCAACGCGGCGCGTTCGTGCAGCACGCCCGCGCGCAGCACCTGCGTGATCGCGCGGAAGGCCCGCACGTCCTGTTCAGGATCCGCGGCCAGCACCAGCAGATCGGCGATGTACCCGGGCGCGATGCGGCCGAGGTCCTTGCCGCGCCCCATCGCCAGAGCAGCGTCGCGCGTCGCGGCGACCACGACCTCGCGCGCGGACAGACCGGCCGCGACCATCGCCTCCATCTCGACGCACACCGAGGGACCGTGCAGCGTCAACGGGTTGCCGGCGTCGGTGCCGAGCACGATCGGCACGCCCGCCGCATGCAGTTTCACGATGCTCTGCGCCATGTTCTTGCCCTGCAGGGCGAGCCGCTGCGACATGCCTTCCAGCGCGCGCGCATTGCGCGGCGGCAATTGTTCGGTGCGCAGCGCGCGCGCCTTGACACTCGGATGCACGCTGTCGAGCTGGGCCTTCACTTCGTCCGACAACTTGCCCGCGTAGAGCATCTGGTAGCCGGCGCGGACCGTGAGCGTCGGGCAGTAGAACGTGCCCGCCTTCTTCACCGCCGCGACGAACTCGTCGTCGACGACGACATCCTCGACGCTGTGCACGAGCAGGAAGGCGCCCGCGGCCACCGCGTCCTTCGCGGTCGCCAACGTCGTGGCATGCACCACCAACGACAGACCCACCTTCTTGGCCTCGTCGCCGGCCGCGTGGATCACTTCGGTCCACGTCTCCACCTCCTTGTCGGCGCGCGTGACGTACCAGAACTTGATCGCCGCACTGCCCGCCTGCTTGTGTGCACGCACGACTTCGCGTGCCTCCTCACCCGTCTTCGGGAACGCGAACTGCTGCTGGTCGGGCAGCGAGAGCCCGGGATCAAAGGTCGCGAGCAGGGCCCCGGTCGCTCTGACGTGCGGGGCCAGCGGGTCGTTCTCGGTTTTGGCACCGAGCGCCAGCGTCCACGGATAGCCGCCGACGTCGAACACCGCCGTCACGCCCGCGTGCAGGAAGGCGCGGTGGAAGCGGTCGGGATGCGCGGCGGTGTCGGCCATCGCCTGCTCGTAGGGGAACTCCTTCTTCACATCGGCCGCGTCGGGCCGGCCATCGGCCCAACCCGTCTGCGAGTAGTGGACGTGCGTATCGATGAGGCCGGGCGTGAGGTGCTTGCCCTTCAGATCGACCGTCCGTGCATCGGCGGGCACCTTCGTGCTGTCAGCTGTACCGATCGCGGCGATCCGGCCAGCACGCACGATGACGACCGCGTTGCTGACCGGCGGCGAACCGTCGCCAGGATGCACGGTGGCGCCGACGAGTGCGAGCGGCTCCTGGGCAAGAGTGGCGGCGAACAGACAGACGAACGGCAAGGCAGCGCGCAGCATGCAGTGCATCTTGTCGAGGCACGCCGGGTTCTGCCAAGGACGAATACGGGAGCAGCCGGAATCGGCGCGAGCCGCATCGTGCATCGAGGCAGCGGCCTCGTTAGGTTGCACCTCGCCGTGACCCTGCCCCGCTTCGAACTGGACACCGCCCCGCTCGGCGAAGGCACCGTGCTGCTCGAAGCGAGTGCGGGCACCGGCAAGACCTACACGCTGACCGGCATCCTGCTGCGGCTGCTGCTCGAAGGCACCATCGAACGGCTCGACCAGGCCCTCGTCGTCACGTTCACGATCGCCGCGACCGACGAACTGAAGACGCGCCTGCGCGCCGGACTCGTGCTCGCCCTCGACGCCTGTGAGGGCAAGCCCACCAAGGATCCGTTCTTCGCCGGCCTCGCGCGTCATGGCCAGAAGGGCGCGCGCCTCCTGCGCGCTGCCCTCGACGACTTCGACCTCGCCGCGGTCGCGACCATCCACGGCTTCTGCAAGCGCGTACTCGACGAAGCCGCGTTCGAGAGTCACGAGCCGTTCGAACTCGACTTCGCCGTCGACGAGTCGCCGCTGTGGCAACGCGCCGCCGAGGACGCGCTGCGGCTCGTGCGCGCCGACGACAACCTCATGCTCGGCGCCCTGCTGCACCAGACCAACCTCGACCCGGACGCGCTCGTGCAGATCTACCGGCTGTGGCAGCGGTACCCGGACGTCCAGCTCGACCCGAGCGAGCCCCAGCCCAGGACCCACGTGGCGATGTTGTGTTCGGCCGTGCACGCGGCGGCGCCGCTGTTCGACGAAGCCGTCAGGGACCGCATCGCGAACTTCAAGTGGAAGGCCAACCAGAGTCCGTTCCCCGCGGACCCGACGTTCGCGCTGGAGCAGCTGGCAAGGATCCTGGACACAACGCCCCAACTCGCGCTGGCCGCGCTCGACACTCTGGCAGAGACCAACCTCGTCGCATCGCTCTACAAGAAGCCGCCGCCGCGCCTCGACCACCCATTCTTCCACGCCTGCGACCACGTCGGCACGGCCTGCCGGACGGCAACGGCGCACCTGCGCAGCGAGCTGCTGTTGCGCATGCACGAACGCCTGGAGCGGCACAAGCTGGAGGACCGCGTGCTGTCCTTCCAGGACC
>JAYUCN010000805.1:0-3274 GCA_043740335.1 Planctomycetota bacterium | reverse complement strand
TTCACGGCTGCCCCGAGTTTCACGATGTCCTTGCCACCGTTCGGCCTCGGCAGCTCGCCCATTGGCCCTGGCAGCGTCACCGACGTGCAGTACTGGCTCGACCATCCGGCCCAGAACTTCGGCTGGCTGCTGAAGACCGCCGAGACTCTGGCGTTCACCGCGCATCGCATGGACTCGCGCGAGAGTCTCGGCATCAGGCCGGAACTTTCCGTCACCTACGTGCTGCCGGGTCAGCTCGGCACGTGGGGCACGGGCTGCCCGGTCGGTGCTGCTACGTTCGGCTTCGCCTTCGCCGGCGCGCCGGTCGGTGGCACGACGATCCAGCTCGTGCAGAGCAACGGCCCTCCGCTCGGCATCGGCGCCAACTTCTTCTCGCTCGGCCTCGACCCGATCGGCGCCTTGCTGCTGCCAGGGTGCACGGTCTACCTGCCGCTCGCCCAGGAGATCCTCGCCGGCAGCGTCTTCCTCCTCGACGGTGCCGGTGGGGCATCGTCGCCGCTGCTGGTGCCGGCGGGTTTCCCGGGCTTCCTCGTCGTCAGCCAGTCCGTGGTCCTCGACAACAACCCGCTCGGCTTCCTGCTGAGCAACGCGGGCCTCGCTGACCTGCTGTGATCGCGTCGCGCGCGCTCAGATCACGCCGATCGGCGTGAACGTGTGGTTCGGGAACACGAGGGCGGGATCGGTGCCACCCATGTGCTGGTCGAGGATCTCGCGCAGCACGTCGCGGAAGTCGTTGCTCGGCGCCAGGAATCGGCCGCTCTCCAACGCCGCGGTGGCGAGCCCCGGCCAGACGCCGTGCACCTGCCCACCGTGCACGGCCCCACCGGCAACGAGCATCGCGCCCCCGACGCCGTGGTCGGCGCCGCCCGAGCCGTTCTCGCCCGCCTCGCGACCGAACTCCGACATCGTCACGAGCACGACGTCGACACCGGCAGCACCGAGGTCCGTGAAGAACGCGGTGACCGCCTGGTTCAGGTCCGTCGCGTAGGTCGCGATGCGGGCGACGAGGCCGGCAAGGTGGTCCCAGCCGCCCTGGTCGACGGCGAAGAACTCGACGCCGAGGTTCTGCTTGATCACCTCGGCCACTTCGCGCAGGGAAGCCCCGAGCGCGCCGGTCGGATACACCGCACCGTTGGCGGGCACGTAGTTCACCGGATCGAGGCCGGCGAACAGATCGATGAGGTCGAACGAATCGATGCCGCTCTGGTAGGCGAGCTGCTGCGGGGCAGGCATGCCTGCCGTCGGCGTCGAGTCGGTGATCGCCTCGAGGAACAACCGACTGTCGGGCAGACCCAGGAAGGCGAGGTCCTTGGTGCTGCCGACCGCGAAGCATGGGTAGGCGCCGACCATCGAGCGCGGCAGCGCCCCGGTGAGCGCGAGCCCGCGCACGGGTGCGTCGCCAGGTGCTGCGGTCGCCTGCAGGTGGCGATTGATCCAGCCTTCGGCCGCGAATCCCGCCTGCAGCGTGGTCTCGTAGAGATCCTGGCTCTCGAAGTGCGAGCGGTTGTAGGGTTGGTAGCCGACCGCGTGCACGATGCCGAACGTGCTCCCGGGCGCCGTGTAGCGCGCGTGCACACCGGCCAACGCCGGGTGCATCGAGAACGTCGCGTTCATCAGAAGGCCGACCACGGCACCTGGCTGGCCAGGAGCGACGATGCCGATCGTCGGTCGCAGCAGCGCGTAGTTCGGATCGCCGGTCGGCGCGTAGAGATTGAGGTGGTCGGCGCCGCCGCGTTGGAACAACACGACGGTGACTCTGCCCGCCGTGCCAGCACGGCCGGAACTGAGTCGAGCCCGCGCGGCGAGCGGTCCACCGAGGGCGAAAGCGCCCGTGGCGAGTGCGCCCGACTTGAGGAAGGTGCGCCGATCGGAGCCCGGGCTCTGGCCGCAGCAGTCGAGGTCTTCGTGGGAGTGCATGGCTCGTACCTCAGTTGAGTTGGGATTCGGGAAGGCGGAGGATCAGCGACGCCAGGTCGCGCACGTGCGGCTGTAGCTGTGTCCACGTTGGATTGGCCGGCAGCGTCGACAGACGCAGATCCATGAACACGGTCAGCGCCAGCACCGTCGTCGCCGGGACATCGGCGTCGACGAGCCGGGCGAGCAGGTTCGTGACCCACAGAGCCCCGCCGACGGGCAGCGTCGGGAACAGCACGTTCCACGGCACAGCCACGCTGCCGATGCGATTGTGTGTGAGGTCGTCGGCATACTTCCAGCGCGGCAGCACGTTGCCCGCTCCCTGCCACGACGGGCCGTCCTCCTCGTAGCCGATGGGCTCGGGCGTCTGGTGCGGTTGCGCCCGCAGCAAGCGAACCTGGGTGTTGAGGTTCGACAGTGTCGACAGCGTCACGGTGGGGATCTCGAAGCGGCGCACACTGTTGACGACGAACTCGAAGCCGTCGTGCACCTTCGCGCGCACATTGACGGCCGCCGCGAACTCCGGATCGGTGAAGATCTTCCGCACGGTGGTCTTGAGATCGCCCCCGGTGCTGACGAATGCCTGGCGCACGCGCAGAAGCAAGCCTGCCGGCGGCTGGTCCGACACGAAGTACCGGCAGAGCTTCTCGCAGAAGCGCGTCGCCGTGTTGCCATGCGCGGCCAGGAAGTCGAGCAGGCTCAGGCCTTCGAGCACGCCATTCTGCCCCGTGATGCCCGGCGTCGACCAACCGAGCGACAGGCTCTTCGGCCCAGGGTCGTGGCGAGCGGGCGTGAAGCGGAAGTAGCTCTGTGTGACCGCGGTCGCGCCGAGCACATTGACGCGCCCCCAGCCCGTGAAGACGCGGGCCGCCGCGGCGACATCGGGCTCGGTGTAGCCACCATTGACACCGAGCGTGTGCAGTTCCATGAGCTCGCGCGCGTAGTTCTCGTTCGGGCTCGTGGCGATGTTCGATTGCGAGTCGAGGAAGTCGATCATCGCCGGGCTCATCGCACTCGTGCGCAGCACGGTGGCGAACTTCGCGAAGCAGGTCTTCCAGAAGCCCTCGTCCTCGCGGCTCTCGCTGATCGCCACCGTCGCCCCCTGGAACGTGGCGAAGTGGTTGTTGAGGAAGTGCGTCATGCGCCACGCGAGCTGGCGCTTCGAATACAGCGCCCTGCCCAGCATGCGCACATCGGGTGCGGTGCTGCGCCACGGTTCGATCACGGTCTCGAGCCACGCCTCGAACGCCGAGTCATCGATCGATTGCGGGTCGAGCTGCTGCTCGAGCCAGCCAGCAAACCCCTGCTGCTGCAGTTCGGCCACCGTCGCCGCGGTGGGCCCGAAGGTCGCACGCGACAG
>JAYUCN010000804.1:0-3277 GCA_043740335.1 Planctomycetota bacterium | reverse complement strand
GTCGCGACACGGCCATGTGGGAACATCTCGACACCAAGAACCAACCGCAGATCCGCTTCGCCATCGAGCGCTTCCGGCCCGCGGCGAACGGCGTCGATGTCGGCAAGCAGACCGCGCGCGGCGAGGTCACGGGCAAGATGACGATCCGCGGCCAGACGCGCGACTTGACGATGCCGGTCGCGATCGAGGTGGATGCGCAGAAGCGCGTCGTCGTCACGGGCGAAGTGCGACTCAAGCTCAGCGACTACGGCGTGCCGGTGCCGAGCCAGCTCGGCGTCATCAACATGCAGGACGAGGTCAAGGTCTGGATCGCGCTGCGCGCGCGCGTGCAGGCGGGAGTTCGCAAGTGACGGCGGTTGGCAAGTACTGCCGCGCCATCGGCCTGTGCGCCATCGTGAGCATGTGGGCCGGTTGCATCGCCGGCAACGTCGTCGCGACCAAAGACCGCCTCGTCGTGCCGAACGCGGACCTGCAGTGGACACCCGCACCGGACCTGCGGCTCGATGGTCTCTACGAGTCGATCGAGATCCGTGGCGATGCGGCGGTGTCGCTGCGCAAGGCCTACTACTTGTTCGCGGCCGATGGCACCTACACGGCCGCTGCCCTGACCGAAGCCAACGGTGTGCCGAGCTTCCAGACCTTGAACGGCACCTGGTAGACGACGGCGGCGGGCTTGTCGCTCGACCAAGCACCACCCGTGCCGCTCGAGCAGACACCCGGGCACCTGCGCATCACGGCGCCCAACGGCGTGCTCGTGCTGCGTCGCGCGAGCCTGCAATGAAGGGCGGGTCGGCCGCGGCGCTGTTCGATCGCGACGGCTGGTGGGATCCCGGCTGCCGCGCGTTCGCCTCGCTGCGTGCGGTCAGCGCGTTCCGGCTCGCACTGCTGCGCCGCTGGCTGCCCGGCTCGTGGTGCGGGCGCACGGTCGTCGATCTCGGCTGTGGCGGCGGCCTGCTCGCGGTACCACTGGCGGAGGACGGGGCGCGTGTGCTCGGCGTCGATCTGGCCCGGCGTGCGTTGCGGGCGGCGCAGCAACGGCGTGCGTCATCCCTGGTGCCGCTCGTCGGTGACCTCACCTGCGTGCCGGTCGCCTCGCAGAGCGCCGACATCGTGCTGCTCGCCGATGTGCTCGAGCACCTTGCGGAGCCTGCGGCGGCCGTCGCCGAGGCGGCGCGCCTGCTGCGCGCTGGCGGCCACCTGTTCGTGAACACGATCCATCGCACGCTGCGAGCGCGCCTGTTCGCGATCACGCTCGGCGAGGGCTTGGGTTTCATTCCGCGCGGCACGCACCGATGGCAGCAGTTCGTTCGCCCGGACGAACTCGAGGCGATGGCTGCAGCGGCCGGCCTCGTGCGCACGGCGCGCATCGGCGAGATGCCGCGGCTCCTGCGCACTGTGCGCACCGGCGCCATCGCGCTGCGCGAGAGCCGGAGCCTCGCGGTCGGCTACGCGGCGCTCTACTGCACGTCCTCGACATGAAGAAGCCTTCATGTCGCAGGGAATCGTGGGCGGAGAGGAGGTTCGGCGCCCGCTTCCTGGTCCATCTTGCTACGGTCCCGGTTGCCGAGGTCCGCCGTTGAAGATTGCCGCCGTTGCCACCGCCTTCCCGCCGCACTGGTACGACCAGCGCACCCTGACCGAGTACCTAATCGCTGCGTTCGGCGGCGAGCCGCGCTTCGCCGAGCGCCTGCGGTCGCTGCACGGCAACACCGGCGTCGAAGGTCGCTACCTCACGTTGCCGCTCGAGGCCTACACGGCACTCACGGACTTCACGCGCAGCAACGCGGCCTGGCTCCAGGGTGCGCTCGAACTCGGCGAACGCGCGATCCGTGCCGCACTCGCGCGCGCCAGCCTGCAGCCGGCCGACGTCGACATCGTCTTCTTCTCGACGGTCACTGGGCTCGCGAGTCCATCCGTCGAGGCGCGCTTGCTGCAGCGGCTCTCAATGCGCATGGACTGCAAGCGCGTGCCGATGTTCGGCCTTGGTTGCGTTGCCGGCGCGGCGGCGATTTCGCGGGCAACGGACTACGTGAAGGGCCACCCCGATGGCGTCGCTCTCGTGCTCACGGTCGAACTCTGCTCGCTGACGCTGCAGCGCGACGATCGTTCGATCGCGAATCTCATCAGCACGGGCCTGTTCGGCGATGGCGCTGCGGCCGCGGTCGTCGTCGGTGCGGCGCGTCGCAGCGGGGGCCTCGAGGTGCTGGCGACGCGTTCGGTGTTCTATCCGGACACCGAAGACGTGATGGGCTGGGACATCGGCGCGCACGGCTTCCGCATCGTGCTGTCGGCCGAAGTGCCGACCGTCGCGCGCGAGCGTGTGCCCGCCGACGTCGATGCGTTCCTCGGCGACCACGGCCGACGCCGCAGAGACATCGCGCGCTGGATCGCGCATCCCGGCGGGCCGAAGGTGTTGGTTGCGCTCCAGGACGGGCTCGGGCTCGCTCGCTCTGACTTGCAGTGCAGTTGGCGTTGCCTCGCGCGCGCCGGCAACCTGTCGAGTGTGTCGGTGCTCATGATCCTTGACGAGACCATGCGCACGCATCCCGGTCGCGATGGCGACCTCGGGCTCATGCTGGCGATGGGGCCAGGATTCTGCAGCGAGTTCCTGTTGCTGCGCTGGTGAGGCGCCGCGCGGGCGCGTTGCCAGGGCCCGTCACAGCGCGCGCACGCGCAGGTTGCGGAACGCGACCTCGTCGCCGTGGTCCTGGAGCGCGAGCCGGCCGCGGCCGGTCTTGCCGAACGGCCAGTCGCGGAACTTGCTGGCCTTCACCATGGCCTCCCACTCGGGCCCGCGGCACGGCGCGTCGACGACCTGGGCACCGTTGAGCCAGAGGTGCACGCGGCCCTTCTCGATGACGATGCGGCCGTCGTTCCAGGTGCCGGCGTGGCGCACGGTCTTGGCAGTGGCGGGCACGAGGTCGTAGAGCGCGCCCACACCGTGCTTGGCATCGGTCTTCTCACCTTCGTCGTCGAAGACCTGGTACTCGGGCCCCGACATGTAGGTCTGCTCCTCGGTCTCGAGCACGTGCCACATGACGCCCGAGTTGCCGTGCGCGGCGATGCGGAACGCGAAGCGGAAGTCGAAGTCCGTGTACTCGTCGCGGCTGACGAGGTCGCCGCTGCCGGCACCGGCCTGCCGCACGATGGCGGCCTCGCGCACGACCCAGCCCGTCTTCGGCATGTCGGTGCCCTTGTAGCTGCGCCACGACGACGCCGTGCGGCCATCGAAGAGGAGCTGGAAGCCCTCGGCACGTTCCTCTTCGCTGAGCATGTT
>JAYUCN010000803.1:0-3277 GCA_043740335.1 Planctomycetota bacterium | reverse complement strand
CGCCCGGGTCGACGCGACCCGACAGCGACAGACTGCAAGTCCACTCGTCGCTGTAGTCGGACTGACGCCGGATCGTGCCGGACAACGTGGCGCTGCCGTCAGTGGTTTCCGTCCAACTGCCGACGGGCAGGAACACGTAGTCGTCGGCGAGGCCCGGAATCACGATGGCCGTGCGCAAAGGGCCGCTGCTGACGGCGGTATTGGCGTCCACGTGCGTCAGGCACATCGGCAGGCTCGACGCGAGGTTCGCACGGAGCTGTGCCGGGCCCGTAGGGGCCAGCGTGCCGAGCGTCGGCTGCTGCAGCACGGTCAGGGCGAGATCGACGGCCAGTCCGAAGCCGACGTTCTTGTTGGTGGCGCCGATGCCCAGTTGGGCCGCGCCCTGGTTCACGGCACTGAGGCGCGCGCCGGCATAGTTGCGCAGTCCGGTCAGCGTGCCAGTGACCTGTGTGTAGTAGAAGAAGGTCGCGGGATCGACGGGGCCGACCGGCGTGTAGGCGTTCGCCTGCAACGTCAGCACCGGATAGCCAGCGGGCGGGTAGCCAGCGACGCCGGGTCCGGAACGTCCGCTGAACTCCAGTTCGACGAAGAACTCGCGATCGATCGCGGCGAGGCGCTGGGCGTAGGCGCTCAGACGGACGGTGCCGTTGGCGCGCACCACGAAGGAACCGTCCGCGAACAGCACGAAGTCGTCGTCGACGCCCGGGATCGCGAGCAGGTAGCCACCAGCCTCCGTGCTGTTGCCGTCGGCCACGGCCGGCACTGCCACCGACCACCCTTGCGATTGGCAGCGCGGTCCCGCTGGTGACGCTGCCGTCATCAACAGTCCGAGAAGAACGACCGGGAGGCCCTGCATGGCCCCAGTACTACAGGAATCCGCGGCGTTCGCCATCCGGGGTACTCCCCGCAGGGGGCGAGGTGGGTCGTTCCGCGCGGACGACTCGCGTTCCGGTGTCGGTTTGGGTATGCAACGGTCTTCGCGGAGCCCATTTGCCGAGATCGAATCGAGCCCTCGACCAGCCGCGCCACCGACGGGATCCCAGTCCGGCCTTCGGCCGATGGCACTGGCTGCTGCTGCTGCTCGCAACCGGTCTGGCTGGAGCACTGCGCCTCACCGACCTGGGCGAGTGGTCGCTCTGGGTCGACGAAGCCCACACGTTCCGCGACGCGACGATGGACCTGTACGGCGCAGACGGTTTCCTGCACCAGGATCGCGTGCTCTATCCGCTCACCTTCCTCGCGTTGCGCGCGCTGCTGAACCTGCAGTGGATCGGGACCGATGAGTACTCGCTGCGGTTGCCGTTCGTGCTCGTCGGGATCGTGTCGGTGCCCGTGGTGGCGCTGTGCGGCCGCAGCCTCATCGGCACGTCGGCGTCGGTGCTGGCGGCCGCGCTCTGCGCGCTGAACCCATGGCACATCTACTGGAGTCAGAATGCGCGTGGTTACATCCTGGTCTTCCTGTTCGCGACGATTGCGGTGAATCGGGCGCACGCCTACGCGAACAGCGAGCGCGCGCGCGATCTGCTCGCGACGATCGGAGCCATCGGGCTCGCGGCGCTGTGCCACACGACCGGCGGCATGCTGGCGGTGGCGTTCCTGGCCTTCCTCGTGCTGCGGCGGTACCCGGCCCTCGGTCGTCGCGCCATCGTCAGCATCGTCGTCGTGGCGATCGGCATGGCGTTTCTGCTGCCCTGGCTCGTGGTGCATTCGCCGTTCCAGGGCTTCCTCAAGTCGAAGGATCAGCCGTCGCTTTTGCACTTCGTCATGACGACGGCCTACTATTTCCGCCCTCTGGTGTTGCTCGTCGGTGTCGTCGGCCTGTGGCTTCTGCGGTCCACGCTCGGCCGCGACCGTGCCCTGCTGCTCGGCTGCCTCTTCGTCGTGCCGTTCTTCGTGTTGTCCGTGATCGGCAGCCAGCTCGTCAAGGTGACCGCGCGATATGCGATCTGTACCCTGCCCGTGCTGGTGTGGCTTGCAGCTTTCGCCTGCGCGCGGCTCGCCGCGGTGATCCGGCAGCACGCGCAGGAGACTCGCTGGGTGCGCGGGGCCGGTGCAGTCCTGATGCCGCTCCTGCTCGCGATCGAGTATGGCATGCACGACCTGTGGTACTACGGTGCGCAACATGGCCAGCGCGCGCAGTGGCGGCAGGCGTGCGACTTCGTGCGGACCCGCGCGGGTACCGGTGCCCTGCGGGTCCTCACCGTCAATCAGCCGACGAGTCTCTACTACCTGCTCGAGCAGGATTCGCCCACAGGCCCGGCGAAGTCGGCACCGCCGGTCCTGGTGCTGCCGCTCCTCGACTGGATGATCGAAGGAGAGGTCAAGGGAGCCAAAGGCGAGAGGGTGAAGCTGCACGAACCCGGCGGTGAGAACCATTTGCGCTGGCACCTTGCCCAGGCACACAAGGACAAGGCCTTGTTCGTCGTGATGGTGACGTTCCCGGAACTCGAGGAGCAGGACAAGGACGACTCGGTGCAGTTCGCCCTGCAGCGTGACTTCGAACTGGCGCTGCATCTGCCGTGCTGGGTCGGCCCGAAGGACGAGAGCATCTGGGTCTTCGTGTCGAAAGGAGCCTGACCAACATGCCGGCAGCTGTCCGCTCGAGCATGACAGGACCCATGTCGGCGGTGATGCGCGGGGTGTGGTTGTCCAAGAGCGGCCTCTGGTTCCAAGCCAGGGTCAAGGCCGTGCGCCGGCGACTGCGGTTCCTCACCCACAACAAGAGCCTGGGCTACTGTCCGTTGTGTCGAGTCGACGTACTGTTCGTGCAGGACAGTGACAACCCGCGCGAGGGCGTGATTTGTCTGCGCTGCGGCAGCGTTCCCCGGCAGCGGGCCTTGGCGAAGATCCTGGGCACGCTGCGGGGCGAGCTTGCTGGTGTTTGCGTGCACGAGTCCTCGCCGAGCTTGTGCACGTACGGGTTCTTCCGTTCGTGTTGTCAGGACTTCATCGGGTCCTACTACTTTCCCGGCGTGGAGTCAGGACGTGCGGTGGGAGCATTCGTGTCGATCGACCTCCGCAGGCAAGGATTCCCGTCCGGCATGTTCGACATGGTCATCACGCAGGACGTGCTGGAGCATGTGCTGGATCCGTTCGTCGCGTTCGCCGAGATCCAACGCACGCTGAAGCCTTCTGGTCTGCACGTCTTCACGCTACCGAGAGCGACGTATCGCACCACGCGGTCAAGGGTCGCACTGCGTCATGATCAGCTCTGTCATCTGGCCCCGCCTGAGTACCACAGGGATCCGATCGCACGCACTGGGTCGCTCGTGGTCAC
>JAYUCN010000802.1:0-7947 GCA_043740335.1 Planctomycetota bacterium | reverse complement strand
GTGCCCGAAGCGGCGCGGATGAGCTCGGCGGGATGCAACGTGGATCTCGCCGAGATCTCAGCACTCGGACTGCAACGGCGCTTTCTGCGCGACGACTGGCCGGCGGGGACGCGCAGCCTGGAGTACGCGACCGGCCGCGTGATCGGACCGCACGACTGATGCGTCGGCTCGTGGTCTCGCCCGGATGCGGCTCAACTGAGCACGTTGGCGAGGACCGTCTGGATGCGCTCCAAAGCCGCGCGAAGGCGACCACGTTCACGGTCGCTGCTTTGCACCGCGGCCAGGATGCCTGCGATGCCGTCGAGTCTCGCGCTGGTACTCTGCCGCGGCCGACCCCGCCCGCGCTTCGCACTCATGCCGCTGGCGGCCTTGACGTTGTAGACGAGTTGCACGGTGCAGCCGACCTTCCTGGCGATTTCGGCAGTACTCGCGCCGCTACCCAACAACGCTCGGATCCGGCCCGACTTGGACGAGCTGTCCACGGGTCGGCCGGCCTTGCCCGCGGCCTTCGCGGCAGTGGCGCGAGCGAACTTGCCGGTGCCACGCTTCGCCGACTTCACGATGCCGAGCAGCGCCTGGGCGCGGCCGAACATGATCGGGAACAGCTTCAGCTTCTTCTCGTCGGCCTTCGCCTTCAAGTCGCCATACACGGCCTTGCGGTTCTTCTTGAGGGCTGTGACGAGGAACTCCATTGCTGGAGACTGCGGTTTGCTTGCAGGCATGATGACACTGTCGGCGATGACAGTGCTCATTGCAATACGCCAGTCTGGCGACCTGGTGGGCTGTCTGCGTGAACGCATGGATCGGTTCTCGTTCAGCGAGCATCCAGATGGCCAGATCCACGCTTCCGACACGCGTGGTTCACCCTCGCCGGATTGACGAGATCAACACGAGACAGCCGCTTTGTCACTGAAGTCGAAGCCAGAAAGCGTAGACTCCCTGGCATCGTGGGCCACGGCGAGGAGTGAGCCTTGGCCCGTCATCTTCCACTCGACGGAGATCACATGCTTGATGCTGCAAGACGCTTGGCGCCGCTCCTACTTCTGATGGCGGTGGCGGCTGCCCCTGCCTGTCGCTCGGTCCCCAACGTCGGTCCGTTCGTTGACGCGACATCGGCCTTGCACGTCGTCGTCGCCGCCGTCGGCACAGAGATCGAAAGCCAGCTCGTCGACGTAGATCTGCGTCATCGATTCAAGGACACGTGGGAGCGCCGCGTGGCCGCCATGCAGGCAATGGCCGACTATGCGTCGGGGCTGGCGCAGGTCGTGGAGGCGGGGCGGTCCGGCGAGATGGCCGCAGCGGAGGTTCTCGGTGGTGCCAAGCAGTTGCTTGACACGGTAGGGGCGGCCTTCCCGGGAACGGATGCGGCGACGGCGGCGGTCAGCAACGCCCTGGCGAAGGTCTATGGACGGCTCGCCCAGGACAGGGCGGCAGCCACGGTGGCTGCAGCGATCGAATACGCCGATCCTTCCATACGCGAGCTGGCGAGGGCGCTTGCAGAGGACTTCCAAACGCTCGAGCAGCTCGTGCGCGATTGGCGGAACGGAGCGACCACGACGATCGAGGCGCGTGCCAAGGAGATCGAGAAGGGCGGTGGACGCCTGCTCAAGTCGCTACAGGATGCGGCGACTGACAAGCGCGTGGAAGCCGCAAAGGCCGGCAACACGACGGATCGAGCGGCCTTGATCGCAGAGGCGACGCAGTTCGAGACCCTCGCGCGACAGGAGATGAGTGCCGAGTGGTACGTGAAGATGACGGCGGATCTGGACCGCATCGACAAGGCAGCGAAGTCGAGAGGCGAAACGATCCATGCGGCTGCGGCGGCGATGCTTGCCTGGAGTGCCTCGCACGCCGACCTGGCGCGCGCGTCGCAGACCGGCATGACACCGAACTTCGCAGTGCTGACACAACTGACCCATGACCTTCTCGGTGCCTACGCGGAGGCGAAGAAGCAATGATCGATTGGAATGAAGTGGACAAGAGTTCGACCGGCGCCTGGGTTGCTCTCGCCGAGCGGCTGATCATCAAGACGCAGAGCCTGCTCACGAGCGCTGCCCCGGATGCGCCGGCCCTGCGTGGCGCTCAGAGCGATCTCGGTGAGTTCGTCTCGGCAGCCAATCTGCAGTGTCCGGTCTCGGCGATCACCGCGGTGAAGCGGACCAACGAGCAGCTGACGAACGCGCTGGAGGCGATCGGGGTGACGAACCTCGAGTCTCGCAACGTGCGCTTCGACGCGATCAAGGCGAGGATGTCCTCGGCGGCGAACGAGTTGCGCGCCGAGGCGGCATTGCTCAGACTCGAACCGGCGCGCAAGGCGCTCTCGGTTGCCACGGAAGCAGTCGCGAAGATCAAGGCCCTCGCGACCGAAGTGAAGGACCTCCGCAAGGACGAAATCCCCGCCAAGATTGTCGGCTTGGCGGCGCAGGTCGAGGAAATCGTCGTGCTCCTCGGCAAGGCTGCAGGTGGTTGACCCGGACCTCGAGGCTCGTGCTGCTCGAGTTCTGGCGGCGCACAGGCCGGAGTTGATCGTTGCTCGCCGACAACATCAGCATCGCGTGGTCACTGCGCCGGCTGCAGCGGGGACACCACCGTGAGCTCCTTCGCCTTGCCATCGAAGCGGTGCACGCGACCTTGCCAGTCGCCCGCGAACACCAGTTCGCTGCTGCTGCCGAAGGCGACGTCATAGAGCCAGTCGCCGGCCGCTGGCGAAGTGGCCAGGGACTTGCCCTGGCGATCCCACGTGCGCACCTTGCCGTCCTGGCCGGCGGTGGCGATGCGGTCGTCGGGGCCGAACGCGACGGCGAACACCGGCCCAAGGTGCGCCGGTTTCTGCCACAGCTCCTTGCCGTCGATGACGTCCCACAGCCGCAGCGTGCCATCGGCGCCGGCACTCGCGAGCTGCCGGCCGGCGCGGTGGAAGGCGACGCCGTTCACGGCGCCCTTGTGACCGCTGAGCGTCTGGCCGAGGCGACCGCCGTCGGTCTCCCACACCAGCAGGGCTCCGCTGCGGTCGGCGGCGGCGAGCAGACTGCCGTCCGGCGAGAAGTCGAGTGCCAACACGAAGTCGTCGTGCCTGGCGGTGAACGACACGCTGCCGTCAGAGAGCGTGTGCACGGTGACCGCCTTGCCCGAGCCGCCGAGCGCCAGCAGCCCGCTGCCGGCGTGCACGGCGGCGGCGAGCGGCACGTCGTGTTCGTTGCCGCAGCGCGCGAGTTGCTTGCCGGTGCGCACGTCGTAGACGATGGCTTCCCCGCTCTTGCCGGGGGCACCGCCGGCAGCGAGCAGCAGCGTGCCGTCGGCCGCGAAGGTGACGCCGTCGACGCGCGGCAGCGGACAGTCGAGCACGCCGAGCGGCTGCCAGTCCCCGTCGAACAGCAACACCTGCTGCTGGCCTGGCATCGCCAACAGGGCAGCCCGCGGACTCCGGCGCAAGCTGCGCACCGGTGCTGGCCGAGCTGGCATTCGTACGGCGACCGGGGGCAGGTGCTCCGGCAGTGGGGCTGGTGCGGCGGTGTCGGCAGCGGCTTCCGCGGCGCTTGCTCTTGCCGCGGCGGCGCGCTGCTTCAAGAACGAACGCGCGCCGGCTGCGTCCTCGCTGGCACCGTGTTCGATCCAGGTCCGCAGCTTCAAAACGACTTCGGCCGGCAGCGCGTCGGCGTTGCGCGGCATGAACGGTTGTTCCTTGCGCGCGATCAGCAGATAGAGCCGGCTCTGCTCGGGTTCGCCGGGCACCAGCGTGCGGCCCGAGCCGCCGCCCTGGCGCATGGTGGCGAACGCAGTGGCGTCGAGGCCGCCCTTCTTCTCATCGGCATCGTGGCAGGAGGTGCAATGCTCGCCGAGGATCGGTTGGATGTCGGCCCAGGTGACCAGGTCTCTGGGCAACGCGTCGGCGGCGGCGAGCGTATGGTCCGGTGCGGTTGCGGTCGTGGCGGCGGCCTGCTTGCCGTCGCTCTTCGGCCGTGTTGGCCTGGGCTCGGTCTTTGGCGGCGGTGATGGGGCGGGCGTTGGAGTGGCGGCGGGCTTGCTGCCGGACAGCAGCTTCTGCAGTTCCTTCAACCGCTCGATCTCGGTGCGAACTGCCTTCGCGGCGGCGTCCGCGTCGGTCGCCTGCTGCTGCAGCTTCTGCGCCTGCGTGCGCAGGTCGGCGGCTTGCTGGTCGTGCGCCTTCGCCTGCTGCTCCAGTTTCTCCAGGCGGCTCTGCCACACCCTGCTGTCGGTGGCGGCCAGCTCCTGGAGCAGTTTCTCCAACCGCTCGGCGGCGGTCACCGCCGGCTCTTGCGCCGGCAGCACGCCGGCCACGAGCAGGCTCAGCAGCAGGCTCAGCAGTGGGCCCGGCAGTGGGCCTGGCAGTGCGACAGAGGTCAAGTTCGCGCGCATGGTCGGGTTCAGTGTTGGAACGTGAACTCCTTCGAGTTCAGCACGGCCCAGTAGATGTCCTGCCACGCCGCCGCCGGGTCGCTCGAGGCGGTGATCTGGGCGAGCAGCCGGTCGTGTTCGGCGGCAGTCGGCGTCCGGCTGTAGGCGGCGAGGAACAGGTCGTCGAGCATCGCCGCCGGTAGCTGTCTGCCCTTCAGCGCGCCCTGCAGCCGGCCAGCGCCGTCGGTGATCTTCCGACTGATCGTGTCGCCGTTGATGAGGTGCAGGGTCTGGCCCAGCGTCGGCTCGACGCGGCGGTCGCAGGTGCAGGCGCTCTCGCGCGGCGGTCGGCCGAAGACGTCGAGGAAGCGCACGCCGGTGCGGCCAGCGGCGATCGCTGAGGCCGGGCCGCCGAGCGGCACGCCCGGATACTTGGTCGGCACCGCCGTCACCGCCGCGATGGCGTCGAGCAACTGCTCGGCAGAGAGGCGGCGCACGAGGTTGCCCGCGAACAGCCCCGCGGGCGCATCCGCATGCGGACCGAGCTGATAGGTGCGCGTCGTGCAGATCGCACGGAACAGCGCGCGCAGGTCGAACTGCTGCTCGATCAGCAACGCGGCCAGTCGTTGCAGCAGGAGCGGATGCGACGGTGGATTGCTGACGCGCACATCGTCGGGCGCATCGACGAGGCCGCGGCCGAGCAGGCGCGCCCATACGCGGTTGGCCACGTTGGCGGCGAACCAGCGGTTGTCGGGTGCCGTGAGCCACTGCGCGAGCACGGCGCGGCGGTCGGTGCCCGCCGGGATCGTCGCCAGCGCCCCGCCCAGCAGCCGCGGCGGCATCGGTGTACCGGTGCGCTTGTGAAGCGCTTCGCCGCTCTGCCGGTCGAACACCACCTGGTCGTCCGGATCCTCGCTACGCTTCTTGCCGATCTGGGCGAAGAACGCGGCGAAGCCGTAGTAGTCGTCCATCGACCAGTTCTCGAACGGATGGTTGTGGCACTGCGCGCACTGGAGTCGCACGCCGAGGAAGTTCTGCGCCACCTTCTCGCCGAGCAGGTTCGGCAGTGCGGCCGACAGCCAGAAGTTCACCGGGGCGTCGGTGAAACTCGTGCCGGTCGCGGTCAGCAGTTCGCGCACCATCGCATCGAACGGTCGGTGCGCGAGAAACCCGTCCTGGAGCCAGCGTTGCAGCAGGGCGGCACCCTTCTGCTCCATCGTCACCTGGTCGACCTGCAGCACCTCGGCCCAGGCCATTGCCTGCGCCATGGCGAACTCCGGCCGCTCCAGCAGTTCGTCGACGAGACGCACGCGCTTGTCGGCGGTCTGGTCGGCGAGGAAGGTGCGGGTTGCGGCGGGGGTCGGCAGCAGGCCGAGCAGGTCGAGGTGCACGCGGCGCACGAACACCTCGTCGCTGCAGAGCGCTGCCGGCAGTACGTGTGCGTCCCGCAGCTTTCCGGCGATCTGCTCGTCGATGAAGTTGGTGGCGGGTGCGGCGGTCCACACGAACGGCGCGTCGTCGAAGTGCACGCGCACTGGCGCGACCACCGCGAAGCCGGCATAGCGCGCCATGACGTAGGCCTCGCCCGCGCCGTTGGCGGTCACCTTGCCATCGTTGGCGACGCCGACGACAGCTTCGTTGCTCGAACTCCACAGCGCCAACGCCGTGACGTCGGCATCGCTGCCGTCGGTGCGGCGTGCGCGCAGCAGCAGTGGCAGCGTGCGCCCCTGGCCGACGAGCACCGCGGCGGCCGGCAGCAGGTCGATGCCCGCGAGCGGCACCGGGGCCGCGTCGGCGGCAGCACCGGTGGCGACCCACTCGCGCAAGGTCGTGTGCAGTGCCGAGTCGACGCCGAAGCGCTTGCCGCCTTTGTGCGTGACCTGCTGG
Source organism: Planctomycetota bacterium (assembly GCA_043740335.1). Classification (GTDB taxonomy): domain Bacteria; phylum Planctomycetota; class UBA1135; order UBA1135; family UBA2386; genus DASVAL01. Next base: position 1,704 of record JAYUCN010000802.1, on the reverse strand, counting down.
GTGGGCTTCAACAGGAACAGGCTGTGCTCCGGCTCGGCCGGGTCGATGCGGCGACCGCGCAATTCGCGCGTCAAGGCGATGTGGTCGTGCGCGGGGTCGTAGCCGAACAACGACAACGCGAACCCGTTCTTGCCGGCGGCAGCACCGTGGCAGCTGCCGGCGTTGCAGCCGCTGCGGGTCAGGATCGGCAGCACGTCGTTCTGAAAGCTGATCGGTGGGCGCGTGCTGCTGTGCTGCACCGACACCGGCGCGCGAACTTCCAGATCGCCGAGCTGCGCCACCAGCGTGCCCTCACCATCGTGGCGCGGGCGCAGCACGACCCTGCCACCCGTGGTGTCGACCTCGGCGAGGTCCGCGGTCTCGAGATGCCAGGCAGCGTCGGTAGTGTGGTCCTCGGTGGCGCCGCTCGGCAGGTGCAGCAGCAAGACCACGCGTTGCTGGTCGCGGCCGTGGTCGAGCTGGACGTGCTCGGGCAGCAGCTGCAGGCTCGGCGCCGAGGTTGCCTGCGCGAACAGCGGCACTGCCGTGGCGACTGCTGCGAAGAGGCGAAGTTGAGGGAGCAGCATCACTGTTTGCCTGCGGCCATCGCCGGCACCTTGGGCTGGTCGACGCGCAGCTCGCCGGCGCCGAAGCGGTGCACCACGGTAGCGTCGCCGCTGCGCACGCGCAGCTCGACCGTGAGGTTCTTGTGTTTCCCGGTCGCGGCATCGGCGGCGACGGTGAGCGGGAACACCAGCTCGGTGGCGTCGGCGGGCAGCTCGAGGTCGACGCTGGCAACCCCGCGCGGCAGGCCCAGCAGCGCAGCGTGCAAGGGACCGGGCAGTTCGCGTTGGCGTTCGAGTGCGAGCCGCAATGCCACGGGCTTGCCCTGTTCGGTGCGCGCCTTGCCTGGTTGCGCAATGAGCCATGGCTTGTCGACCGCGAGCGGAACGTACCCGGTGGCGACTTCGAGGTTGCCGCCGCGCCAGGTCGCGGCCCCGACGATCGCCAGTTGGAAGGTGCCGACCGGTGCTTCGCCGTTGGCGTCGAGCGGCAACACGCCCGCCTCGCTCTTGCCGTCGATCACCACCTGGCCGCAGCTGATGCCCGGGGGCGTCCAGACCGCACGCACGCGCACCGGTTCGGCGAAGCCCTCGCGACGTGCGACGTGCACGGACAGGCCGAGGCCGGCGCCGCGCACGATCGGTACTGCCGGTGCAGTCACCGTCACCGTGAACGGTGCGGCTTGCACCACTGCGATCGGCAGCCGCCGCTGGCTCGCGCGCAGCAGCGGCGCGTCGTTGCGACCCGTGACCAAGGCAATGAGCTGGGCGTAGCCGGGATCGCGCTCGTGTGGTTCCTTCGTCGCCGTCGCCCGTACCGGGACCTGCGCGCCGGCCAGCGGGGCGTCGGCAGACGCCGTGAGCAGCAGCGGCACCAGGTTGCTGCCGCGCAGCAGCGGACCGAACTGTGCTACCACGCCGGCCGGCAGGTCCGGCAACTGCAGCTGCAAGCCGGCGTCCGGATCGATGGCCGTGAGCTGCATCACCGCCGCCGCGGCGCTGCCGCGCGGCACGACCACCACCGCGTTCTCACCGCGGCCGACCACGAGCCGGCAGTTCGGGACGTCGCTGTGGTGCTTGCACTCGAGCCGGAAGACATGCGATGGCGAACCGGTGCGCAGCTGGTCGCGCACTTCGACGCGGTAGTCGCCGTCGGCCGGCG
>JAYUCN010000801.1:0-7965 GCA_043740335.1 Planctomycetota bacterium | reverse complement strand
ACATGCAGTCCTTCGCGCAGAAGAAACCGCGCTGGGCCTGGGTCGGTTTCTACCGGCTTGCCGCCACCGCAGCCGCTGACGCGAATGGCGACTACGCTGATGGTACGGGCATCAACGACGAAACCGGTCAGTTCGAGACCGACGACCTGACGCCAGGACGCTACCGCGTTCGCCTGCACGCGCAGTTCGGCGAGAACGAACCGGGCGTCGAGTACCACTGCGAGGACATCGACGTAGCGGCGACGGGGCTCGAGGGCGTCGTGCTGCACCCGGGCGCGCTCGTGCGGTGAGCATCCGGTGCCGAGAGTCGTGAACGCCGTTCACGATTTCGGCACCCGGTGACTCACGTTGGGTTGTGGGCAGGGCCCGCGTTGGGACGAGGTGGTCAGGTGAGCTCTGCAGCCGCCTTCTGCGTGAGCGAGAAGCGCAGTCCGGCGATCAAGCTCGCTGACGACTCGGTCTCGACGCCGACCAACATCCCCTTCTTGAGGGGGATCGGTTGCCGCGGGTGGCCGGTGAGCAGGAGCCCCAGCAAGTAGCCGAGGTGCGGTTCATGGCCGATCACGGCGAGGCTCTTCTTGCCGGACCAGGCCTCGGCCTCGATGAGGCTCAGGCAGAGGTTCGGTGGTGCTTCGGGCACGAGCGCCGCATCGGTGCGCAGTTCGCCGCCAAAGCCCGTGGCTTGCACGAACACGCTCGCCGTTTCGTGGGCGCGGCGCAGCGGGCTCACGAAGACCACGTCCGGGGTCTCCACGACGCGTCGCCATGCGGCCGCGGCGCGACGCAGACGCTTCCATCCCTCTTCGGTGAGAGCCCGGTCGGGGTCGTGGATCCCAGGGCCGGCGTCTTCGGCGATGCCATGCCGGAGCAGGTAGATGTGCATCGGTGGCAGAGCCTCGCCCGCCGCAGCAATCCGCGCAACCCGCATGGACTCAATCAGAGGCAGGTCGCGGTATGGTCTGCACCGTGTCCTCTCCCCGTTTGGATCGGCCGGGGCAAACGCCGACGGCACTCGGGCGCGCGCGTTCGCATGCACGACGCCGGCGTCGCCTGCCGATCGCGGGCGTGGTGCTGTTGTTCGCCGGTGCCTTGACCGGGGTCTGGTACGGGTACCTGCACTGGCTGTCGCGTCGGGTGACCGTGCACTTCACGCGGCAGGGGGTGGCGGTGCCAGCCCTGCAGCTCACGTTCTTTCCCGATCAGCTGGCCTTCGCCGCGCCGTCGCCGCCGCCGCCGATCGGCCAGTTGCGCCTCGACGGGCAGACCGCGGTGTCGCTCGATGCGGAGCTCGTGCCGGAACGCGCAGTCGTGCGCTACTCGGGCCCGGGGGTCGGCACCGGGTTCGTGTTCGTCAGGCTCGGGCAGGACGTGCCGTCGATCGAGCTGCGTCCCGGCAAGGTGCTGCATGGGCGCGTCGGCGAGCCGATCGGGTTGTGGTGCTACGGCTGGCGGTGTGCAGGCTTCCGTCCCGTCGCCGATGCGGAAGTCGTGCTCATGGGCGGCGGCGAACACGGCATCGACCTCGCGTCGGCGCGCACGGACAGCGACGGTCGCTTCACGCTCGAAGGCATCGACGGCGAGCTCGACGGACTCGGTCTGCGCGCGCGCGCGAAGGGCTTCGCGATCGGCCACCTCGCGCTCGGTCGCCTCGTCGATGGTGGCGACACTGGCCCCGTGTTCGCGTTGGCGCGCACGCGAGCGATGACGGGCAAGGTCATTCTCCCTGCGAGCGTGGTTGTCACGGCGCTGCGAGTGCTCGCCCGCGGCTTGCCCGGTGTCGAAGCGACGTTGGCCAGCGATGGCACGTTCGTGCTCGACCACGTGCCGCCCGGCGTCGAGCCGCGGCTCGTGCTGCATGGACTGCCGCCGACGTTGACCCATGCCCCGGTTCGCGCGCAGGCAGGGGTGGCACTGCGCATCGACGTCGTGCCCGGTGCGGTGGTGCGCGGACGCGTTGTCGACGCGGAGACGAAAGCGCCGCTCGCCGGTGCGCTCGTGTTCTGTGGCGAACAGGATGCCGTGCGCGCCGATGCACACGGTTGCTTCGAACTTCGCCAGCTCTTGCCCGGCGAGGTCGAGATCCAGGCGCAATGGCAGGTCACCGATGCACGTCGGCACACCGTGCAGCGCGCCGGCCGCCGACGGGTTTCATTGGCGTCCGGCAAGATCATGGATGAGATCGTCATTACCATCGACTGAAACGTTGGTCCCGCATGCTCGCACGCACATCCCTTGTTCCTTGGCTCCTCGCGCTCTGCAGCTTGCTCTCGATCTTGCCACAAGGCCAGGAGCCGAAGCCAACACCAGCGGCCACACCGGTTCCCGCGGTCCCTCCGGCGCCGACACCTGCGACCGTGCCCGGCAAGCCATCGACGCACTCCCTCGAAGGCGTCTACGAGCTGAGGAAGCGCGTCATCCGCGGTCAGGACGAGGGGAAGCCGAGCCGCGGCTACGTTGCGATCACGAAGCGCCACATGTTCCTGTGCCTGGTCGGGCCCGGCACCGATCCCGATCTGCCGTTGCTCAGGTCCGGCGTGCGCACGTGGAAACCGGAGGATGATCTCATGCGCGAGGAGGTGAAGCTCGGCTACTTCACGGACCAGAAGGGCGCCGTGCACATCGAACGCCCCGGCACGGCGGAAGTGCACCGCGTCCAGATCATCCTTGGCGGACTGCGCATCTACCAGGACACCCGCAGCTGGCTCGAGTTCGAACGCATCGAGTGATGCCTCCACTGCCGAGAATCGTGCCCGCCGTTCACGATTTCGGCACCGGTGGCTCACGTTGGGTTGCAGGGCAGGGCCCGCATTGGGGTCTACAGCGCTTTGGCCTCGCCTCGCCGCCGCCGCAGCGCGCGCAGTTCCGGTGAACGCAGCAGCCAGTGTGCCAGCACGTAGACGAAGATGCCGATGACGATCGGCAGGACGACGTTGCCCAGCGCGCGCGCCAGCAACGTGCCGCCGGCGGGGGCCACCTTCACGAACGGCAACACGGCGCACATCGCCGCGGTCGCGAGGGCCGAGCGCAACCAGGCGGCGCGTAGGTCGTGACCCGGAGCCGCGTGTTGATGGAAGGCTCGCGCCAGCAGCAGCGCGTTGCCGAACGAAGACAAGCTGCTCGACAACGCCAGTGCTCCCGTACCGAGCCCCGTCGTCAGCAGGAGCAGTACGTTCAAGGCCGCGTTTGTGAGCACGAGACGGGCAGCGAGGCGCGCCGGGGTGCCGGTGTCGCCGACGGCGTAGAAGGCGCGCGCGTAGAGTTGGGCGAGACCGATGAACGGCAGTCCGGCGACGAGGCACGACGACGTCAGCACGGTCGGCCACACGTCGCTCTCCACGAACCGGCCGCCGGCGAACAGTACGCGCACGACATCGTCGCCGAGCACGATCAGGCCGCACGCGGCCGGCAGCGTCACGAGGATCGTCGCCGCGGCAGCGAGGTCCAGCGTGGACCGCAGGGCCTTGCGATCGACTTCGGCCGCTTCGTGCGCGAGCTTGGGGAACACGGCGACCGCGACGGACATCGCCGTCAGCGCATGCGGGAACAGCAGCAGGCGGTTGGCGAGGTAGATGTAGGTGACGGCTCCCGGTGCCACGAGGAAGTAGGCCATCAGCTGGTCGAGCAGGCTGCTGATCTGGTTCAACGACATGCCGACGATGGTCGGGCCCATCGCGAGGAACACGCCGAAGGCCGGCGTGCCGCGCCGGGGCAGGCCGAGCTGGGGTCGCAACAACTCACCGCGCCGCCACAGCGGCACGACCACGAGCAACAGTTGAAGGAAGCCGCCGACGGTGAGGCAGATGGCGGCGAAGTTCGCGATCTCGACGTCAACCGTATAGCCGAGTGGCTTGCTGAGCAGCAGGGCGCCGATCCAAAAGAGGTTGAGCACGATCGGCACCGCCGCGGGCAGCGCGAACAGCCCGAGCGTGTTCATGGCTCCCGAGCACACGGCCGTCAGGCAGACCGGCAGCGCGTAGACGAACAGGATCGCGTTGAGCGCGAGCAGCAGTCGCATCGCCTCGACGCCGCCGTGCTCCGGTGCCGGCAGCCACTCGGCCGGCAGCACGAGGCTCGTGCCGGCGACCGCGAGGCACAGGGGCGTGAGGATGGTCACGACGGTACCCACGACCTGGGCGAGCAGTTCGCGCGCACGGGCGGGATCGCCGTTCCGGCGCGCCTTGGCGTAGGCCGGCACCAGCGACGCGGAGAGGGCCCCTTCGCCGAGCAGCCGCCGCATGAGGTTGGGCAGCGTCCAGGCGAGCAGGAACGTGCCCTGCACCCAGCCCGCCCCGAGCGTCTGCGCCATCAACCGGTCGCGGTAGAGCCCGAGGATGCGCGACAGCAGCGTGAAGGCCGAGATCGAGCCGGCGGCGCGGAGCAGTCGGGTCATGGCGTGGCGAGCGGCGGCCGGCGGGGAGAGCCCGGGTTTGTGCGTGGAGCCGTGGCGATCACGCGGAACAATGCCCGCGGTCGCACGGCCTGCAAGTGGCGTCCACCATTCCCATGCGCGGAGCAAGTTGAAGATGCGACGGATCTTCGTTGGCGACATCCAGGGTTGTCGCGAGCCGCTCGAACGGCTGCTCACAGCCGTCGCCTTCGCGCGCGGTCGCGATCGCCTGCTGCCGGTCGGTGACCTCGTCAACAAGGGCCCGGACTCGCCGGGCACGCTCGCCCTGCTCATGGAACTCGGCGCCGAGCCGGTGCTCGGCAACCACGATCTGCACTGGCTGAAGAAGCAGAAGGATCAGGATGCGCGGCAGCGCGCGTGGCTTGCGGCACAACCCTACGTGCGCGTGTTCGACGACGTCGTCATGGTGCACGCGGGACTGCATCCGCAGTGGGACGAGGCGAAGCTCCAGAACCTCGATGCGAACGATCGGAACTTCGCAGTCAACGTGCGCTACTGCGATGCCGAGGGGCAAAAGCCGCCCGACGATTGGCCGCCGCCGGGGCCGCCGTTCCGGCCGTGGGACGACTATTACACCGGTAAGAAGCGCGTCGTGTTCGGCCACTGGGCGCGCCGCGGTCTGGTGGTGCGACCGCAATGTGTCGGGCTCGACACGGGGTGCGTCTACGGCGGCAAGTTGTCGGCATGGATCGCCGAAGAAGACCGCATCGTGCAGGTCGACGGCCAAGCACCTGCCGGCAAGTAGCCGGGCCCGAGTGTGCGCCATCGTTCGGGGCTGCGCGGGTGAAGGGCGGCAAGTAGCATGCCGCCTCCCCGACCCGACCCCCAAGCAATCCGATGCGTCTGCTTCCCGTCGTTCTTCTCCTGTCCACGATCTGCGGTGCCCTTGGAGCGCAGACTTCCACTGCAGCGACCGCGCCAGCCGCCGCCAATGCCCAGGCTGCCAATCGCTTCAAGCAACTCGCCGACAAGCAGGCCGAGCGTGTGCATGGGCTGCAGCCAGGTGCCAAGGCCCGCATGGACATGCTGGCGGCGCGCGCGGCGGATCTGGAAGTGTTCGCCAAGGAGTTCCCGAAGTCGACTGAAGCGAACATGGCGCGGCTCGAGATCGTTCGGCTTGCGAACCAGAACAAGGACCTCGCCGAGGCCGCGAAGACTGCGATCGCCAACTTCGATCCCGCGCAGAGTGATCTGAAGATGACCATCCAAGCCGCGGCCATGGCCGGTTCGATGGGGCTCGCCGACAAGAAGGCGGCATGGATCGAGGAGGCCGTGAAGAAGGCGACGACGATCGACGAGCGCTTCGATCTCATGGCGGCGCTGAACAGCGGCAGCCTCATGGCGGCCGGGCGCGCCGACAAGCTGTTGGCGGACACCGAAGCTGCGGCGACGACCGACGAGGACAAGGCAGCCGTGCTGATGGGCAAGGCGACGATGGCGCAGCGCGCGGCGATGAAGGACAAGGAGGCATACCAGCGCAATCTCGCCGAGATCAGCATGCTCTACCCGGCGACGAAGGCCGGCAAGCAGGCCGCCAGGAAGGTTGCGGCGGCGGCGGTCAAAGCTGGCGGCGATCCGATCGCGTTCACGACGAAGGACATCGAGGGCAAGGACGTGTCGCCCGCCGACTACCAGGGCAAGGTCCTGTTGATCGACTTCTGGGCCACGTGGTGCCGTCCCTGCATGGACGAGATGCCCAACGTCGTGAAGCTCTACACGGAGTACCACACCGCGGGCTTCGACATCCTCGGCGTGTCGCTCGACCGCGAGGGAGACCTGGCCAGGCTCCAGAAGATCACGCAGGAGCAGCATATGCCGTGGCGCCAGATCTACGACGGCAAGTGGTGGCAGGCCGAGATCGCGCAGCTACACGACGTGCAGACCATTCCGTTCACGATCCTCATCGGCAAGGACGGCAAGGTCATCGACACGAAGCTTGCGGGCGAGAAGCTCGCGGCGGCAGTGAAGCAGGCGCTCGACGCGAAGTGACGCCGCGCCCGACGCGAGGGTTCAGCCGAGGTGCCGGCGCACCTCGTCGCGCACGATCGGAATGAGCAGTGCGGCGAGGTTCCGGTTGGCATAGGCCGCGAAGGCGACGTTCGTCGTCGTGTCGAGTGGCACGTCGATCGGCTCGCCATACGGATTGCAGACCACGCAGCCGGCTTCCTGCGCGATGCGCATCGTAACGATGTCGTAGGGGCGGCACGCCAGTGACGACGTCACACCGAGCTTCCGGTGCACGAGCGGTCGCACGTCGAGCACGAAGCGGTCGCGCCCCAGCGTCACCTCGGCGAGCTGGCCGCCCGAGCTGATGTACTGGTCGGTGTAGACCTCGGCCTTGTCGGGGTTCCAGGTGCCCAGCGCGCGCAGGAAGATCGCTTCCTCGAGCCGCGCGGTGAGTTCCTTCCCGCCTTGGAAGAAGTTGCTGACCGTGGCGAAGCCGTGCCGCAGCGTGGTGGCCTGGCTCGGCACGAGGGTGAGAGGGTGTGTGGTGCCGGTGGCGAGGTCGTGGCGTTCCGCGTGCGCACCCTGGCCGGCGATGGCCCACAACACGTCGCTCGTCGATTGCCGCGTCGTCGGCAGTTCCGTCATCACCGCGACCTCGACGTGCTGCAGGCGCGTGGCGGCGCCCCGATCCGGCGCCGCGCCCATGAGGCACCACGCCGAGCGCTTGTCGAACATGAGGCCGCGCGTGCCATCGATCGGATCGACGAGGAGCCGGAACGGCGAGCCGCCGCGGCCGGTTGTGCCGAACCCGATGCCAGCGGGATCGAGCCCTTCGGCGAGCAGAGTGAAGTGGTGGGTCTTGCCCCAGGCTTCGCAGTGGCGGAGGAGGGTGTCTTCGACGGCCGCGTCGATGCCGAAGATCGTGTCGCCGGCGTCATCGCGGACCGTGCGCGACCACACGGCGGGTTCCTGGTCCTGCATGTGGGCACGCAGCGAGGAACGGAGGTCGGCTTGCAGCGCGCGCAGACGCGAGACGAGGTCGTGGTCGATGGTGGTCATGCGCGCGCCGCGGGGCGCATGGTATACCGTGGTGGAGAGGGGCCCTTAGCTCAATGGTCAGAGCTGGCGGCTCATACCCGCTTGGTTGCAGGTTCGAGTCCTGCAGGGCCCACAACTTCGAGAGCTGCGTGGGGCACCGGCCCCACGCGGCCACCTTCGGCCAAAGGCGGCCTGGAGGCGCACGCTCGCGCGACGTTCGCCGATTCGCCGATGATCGTGTGTGGAGTCGCTTCCGGCCAGCATGGGCCCACACCGGCCCCCGTCGGCCCCGGCCGTACTGTCACTGGTACTGTCACGCTATCGGACCCTGCGGCCATGCGCAGCGTCGTCGCTACCGGAAGACGTTCGAGTTCGCGCCGCAACTCGTCGATCTCGACTTTGTCGTAGGTGCCGAGGCCCAGGTCCGCCGACTTGTGGCGCATCAAGCGCATTCGAAGCGACGGGTCGGTGGCGTTGCGGCGGAGGGTCGTGTTGAAACCCGATCGAATTCCGTGCAGAGTCGTGGAGCGACCGCGGGCGTCGCAGAGGCCGATGCCGGCCCACTCGGCGTC
>JAYUCN010000800.1:0-3288 GCA_043740335.1 Planctomycetota bacterium | reverse complement strand
GCTGCGACGCCGGAGGGCCCCGTGCCCGCCATCGTACCTGCCCTGCCCGACACGCCGACGCCGCCCGAAGCGCCGGCGTCGCCAACGCCGCCGAAGGCACCGAAGCCCGCGGCGCGCCAGATCAACTGACACCGCGGTCCATTCGCGAGCCAACCACACGAGATTGGCGAATACCCTCGGTGCCCGCGTGGCACTGAAGGGCATGCAGAGGCTGTTGTCCCCCGCCGGGGCGGTGCACGCTGGTGAGGTGTCTCCCACGCCCGACCTCGACCAGCTCATCCGCCAGCACCTGAAGGGCGTGTGGCGCTACCTGCGCATGCAAGGTGCCAGCCCGCACGAGGCGGACGACCTGGCCCAGGAAGCGTTCGTCCTCGCGCTCCAGAAGGGGGCGGCGACGCTCGACCCGGCCGCGACGACGATGTTCCTGCGGCGCACGGCGCGCTTCCTGTTCCTGCATCTGCGGCGCGACCATCGTGCGGCCGTCGAACTCGCCGACGCAGTGGATGGTCTGTGGGACCGCGACTGTGACGCCGACGCCGGCGACGATCTGCTCGACACGTTGCGTCACTGCGTCGGGCAGTTGCAGGAACGCGCTCGCCGCGCCGTCGAGCTCAGCTACGGGCTCGGCGCGTTCGACGCGAAGCACCGCGTCGACGTCGCGACCGAGCTTGGTCTGCAACCCAACGGCGTGAAGACTCTCATGCAACGCGTGCGGCAACAGCTGCGCGAGTGCATCGAACGGAGGCAACGATGACCGAACCACCATTCTCGATTCCCGACGGTGTGACCCCGCACGAGCAGGCCATGGAGCTCCAGATGGACGCGTGCCTGCACGAGCTCGCTGGCGTGATGCCCGACTCTTCGCTGGTCACCCGCATTCTCGATGCCTCGCGCGGTGCGGTGCCAGCTCGCACCAACGCGCTGTCCGGAATCCGCGCCCACTGGTTCGCGGCGGCGGCCATCGTCTTCGGGCTCGGCGTCGTCACGGCCATCGCGTTCCTGCGCACAGCCGATCAGCGGTCGGGTGCGGCAGCACCGCTGGAGCCGAAGCCTGCGCCGTCGCCCACGCCACCGCAGGATCCATCCCATCAGGAACCGAAGGCCCCTCCCGCTCCACCCGGTCGCGGCACAACCCTCATCAGCGACTACTCGGACAACCGGATCGTCGAAGTCGATGAGAACGGCAACGTCGTCTGGTCGCTCGATGAGGTTTTCGGTGCCTGGGATGCGGAGAGGCTCGCAAACAACAACGTCCTCATCACGGAGTTCTCGGTCAGTCGCGTGCGGGAAGTCGACCGCGCGGGCAATACGGTGTGGACCTTCGAGGATCTCAAGAACCCCTACGACGCGGATCGTCTGCCGAACGGCAACACGCTCATCGCCGACACCTTCGGCAGCCGCGTCATCGAGGTGAACGCGAAGAAGGAGATCGTGTGGGAGCTGCGGGAGGTCGTCGACAGGTCCTGGCAGAAGACGGGAATCCGCCCATTCGACGCGGATCGTCTCGACAACGGCAACACCCTCATCGCCGACGTGCTGCACGACCGTGTCATCGAAGTGGATGTCAGGGGCAACATCCTCTGGGAGGCGCGGCATCTGCCGAACGTGCACGACGCGGACCGCCTGCCAGACGGCAACACGCTCGTGACACTTCGAAACCGCGGTGTCGTGATGGAGATCGGCCCAACCGAGCGAATCATCTGGCAACTCGCGGGCCTTTCGTCGCCGAGCGACGCGGATCGCTTGCCCAACGGCAACACGCTCGTCGCGGAGAACACCCGCGTGCGCGAGTTCGACAAGGACGGCAAGGAAGTCTGGAAGAAGGAGATGACCTGGGCCACGGAGGCGAATCGCTACCCGCCGCGTTGACACGCGGTATCGTGTGCCTCCCCACAAGGAGCACGCCATGAACCCCCGCACTGCAGTTCTCGTTGGTGCCGCACTCGCGGCACTCGCCGTCCCGAACCTTCTCGCGCAGGAACCACCCGTTCCCGCCACACCCATCGCACCTGCGGGCCGCGCCGTGGCGGCCAAACCCGCGCCGAAGCCCGAGGTGCCCGTCTACGACGAAGCGGCGGACGCGAAGAAGGACGTCGCCGCCGCCGTCGCGAAGGCGAAGAAGGAGAACCAGCGCGTGCTCATCCAATGGGGAGCCAACTGGTGCGGCTGGTGCAAGTGGCTCGCCGGCACGATGAAGTCCGACCGCGACCTCAGCACGAAGCTTCGCAACGAGTACCAGGTCGTGCACGTCGACGTCGGCCACTTCGACAAGAACCTGGATCTCGCCAAGGAACTCGGCGCCGAGTTCAAGGCGATCCCGTACCTGACGATCCTCGATGCCGACGGCAAGGCGCTCGTGCAGCAGAACACCGAACCGTTCGAGACCAAGGTCGACGCCAAGGGCGAAGGCAAGAACGGGCACGATGCGAAGAAGGTGGTCGAGTTCCTGACGCAGCACGAGAGCACGCCCCTCGAAGCGAAGGCCGTGCTCGCAGCGGCGATGGCGACCGCCAAGCAGGAGCAGAAGCGCGTGTTCTTGCACTTCGGCGCGCCGTGGTGTGGCTGGTGCCACCGGCTCGAGGATTGGATGGCGAAGCCCGAGATCGCCGCACTGCTCGCCAAGGATTTCGTCGACGTCAAGATCGACAACGATCGCATGACAGGCGGCCAGGAGATGTGCGACCGGCACAAGGCAGCAGCGGGCGAGACCCAGAAAGGCATCCCCTGGATCGCGTTCCTCGACAGCGAGGGCAAGCTCCTCGCGCACAGCACTGGCCCGAAGGGCAACACGGGCTTCCCCTCCGAGCCATATGAGGTCGATCACTTCGTCACCATGCTGAACGCGACGAAGGTCCACCTCACGGACGCGGACGTCGCGATGCTGCGCGCCTCGCTCATGCCACCTCCCAAAGCCGAGGTCATCAAGTAGGCCGGCGGCTGACGGCCCTTTCGTCGGCGCCCCTTTCGTCGGCAACCCGGGCGGCCTAAGGGCCGCCCGCATGAGCATCCTCCAGTCGCTGTCCGACGAGATCGCCGCGGTCGTGCAGCGCGTGCGGCCCGCCGTCCTGCACCTGCGCACGTTGGGCCGTGGCCACGGTGGCACGGGTTCGGGGTTCCTCTGCGGCGGTGACGGGCTCGCGCTCACGAACTGTCATGTCGTGCAGGGCGCGCTCGCCGTCGAAGCGACGTTCCACGACGGCCGCACTGCGGTCGTCGACGTGCTCGGCACCGATCCGACGACGGACCTGGCACTACTGCGCGTGCCCGGTGCCGACGTGCCGCCGCTGA
>JAYUCN010000799.1:0-8013 GCA_043740335.1 Planctomycetota bacterium | reverse complement strand
TCGGGATTCCGAACGCGACCACGGCCGCGACGCCGTTGTAGGCGCCGAAGCCGACCCCCACCCAGTTGGCGCCCTCATTGTAGAGCGCCGAGGTGGTGTCGGTCGTGCCGTACAGCCGGCTGGTCACCGCCGCGGTCGTGTAGATCCACATCGCGAACAGGGCGAACCACGAGAAGAACTGGGCCCACGCCAGCTGCTTCATCGTCGTCGGCATTGCGCGCGCGGCCTCGGCTACCTCGCGCAGCAGGAGTCGGTGTTCAAGCGCATGTCGGCGATCGACAACATCCGCTGCGTGCTCGAAGCGCGCGGCATGCGGCGCGGGCCTCGCGACGAACGGGCGCGCGAACTCATGCAGGATCTGCAGCTCATGCACGTCGCCGAGTCGATCGCGGAGACCATGTCGGGCGGCGAGAAGCGCCGGCTCGAGATCGCGCGCGCGCTGGCGACGCAACCGCGATTGCTGCTGCTCGACGAGCCGTTCGCCGGCGTCGATCCGATCACCGTCGAGGAGATCCAGCACATCCTCGCCGCCCTGGCGCGTTCGGGCATCGCGATCCTCATCACCGAGCACAACGTGATCGCGACGCTGCGCATCACGCACCGCGCCTACATCATCAACCAGGGTCGTGTGATCGCCGAGGGCGACGCGCAGACGATCGTCGCCGACGAGCAGGTGCGCCGGGTCTATCTCGGCAACTCGTTCGGAGAAGGCATCACCGAAGAAGAAGAACGCGGGCTCGAGCTCGACTGAGAAGGGCCGAAGTTCTTTGCGATCGTGCGGTCGATCACTGGAGCAGCCGCAAGGCCGCCTGCGGCTGGGCATTGGCTTGCGCCAGGATCGTGATCGCCGCCTGTTGCATGATGCTGTTGCGCGTCAGTTCGGCCGTCTCGAACGCGACGTCGACGTCGCGGATGCGACTCTCGGCCGCCGACAGCGACTCACCTGCGACCCCCAGATTGGCGATCGTCGATTGCAGGCGGTTCTGCAGCGAACCGAACCTGCCGCGCAGCGCCGACACGGCGTTTACGGCCGCATCGAGCTGCGCCAGCGCGTAGCTCGTGTTGCCGCCCGATCCCACATCGAGCGTCGACAGGCCGAGGGTGGTCGACAGCGCGGGCGTCAGCGTGACGTTGATCTGGTCGATGTTCGCGGTCGTGTTGATGCCGACCTGGAAGGTGACCGAACTCGCCGTGCCGTCGAGCAACCGCACGCCGTTGAACTCGGTCGACTGCGCGATGCGGTTGATCTCGTTGACGAGGCTGTCGAACTCTTCCTTGATCGTGTTCTTGTCGGCACTCGAGGTCGCGCCGTTGGCCGACTGGATGGCCAGTTCGCGCAGGCGGACCAGGATGTTGCTCACCTCGTTGAGGGCGCCTTCGCCGACCTGCACGAGAGAGATGCCGTCGTTGGCGTTGCGCGACGCCTGCGCCAGGGAACGCACCTGCGAACGCAGTCGCTCGGAGATCGCCAGTCCCGCCGCGTCGTCGGCAGCCGTGGCGATGCGCAGGCCCGTCGACAATCGCTGGTAGTTGCGGGCCAAACGCGTGGTGACCTGCGACGTGTTGCGTTGGGCGTTGATCGACGCGACGTTGGTGTTGACTCGGAGACCCATGTGTTCCTTTGCCTCTTGATTCGCCGAACTGCGGGGCCGGCTTCGATTCCGTCCCCCATGGGATGGTCGGATCCGCCGCCACGGGCTTGAGCGCTTCCCCGCGGAATCCGCGGTGTCAGCGCACCGACACGGGATTCGGCCCGCGCGCGACCACTTCGTCCCGGTCCGTCGCGTGCAGCAACGCCTCTTCCTGGGTGACCAGGTGGCGACCGAGCAGAACCCGCAACGCGATGTCCGTCGTCTGCATGCCGAGCCCGCGACAGCGCTGCATGATCCCCGGCAGATCCTGGAGGTTGCCCTTCCTGATGGCGGCCCGCGCCGCCGGGTTGCCAACCAGGATCTCCACCACCGGGATGCGTCCCACCCGATGCAACCGGTTGAGCAGGCTCTGCGCCATCGCCCCGCGCAGCGCCCGTGACAGTCGTGTGCGCAGACGCGGCCGCTGCTCGAACGGTACCAGCGACGTCAGCTCGGTCATGGCCCCGACGATCGATCCCGCCTCGACCCCGGCGAGCACGAGGCAGCCGGACTCCGCGGCCGCGATCGCGGCTTCGAGGGTCTCTCCGTCCCGCACGTCGCTCACCATGATCGCGTCGACGCCACCGACCATGGCCTGGCGGATGCCGTCCGCGGTCGAAGCCACGTGCGTGCCGACTTCCCGCTGGTGCATCAGGGCTGGGCCCTGCTGGTGGATGAACTGGATCGAGTCTTCGATGGTCACGATGTGGCGCGACGCATCCTGGTTGAGGGCCTCGACCAGTGCCGCCAGAGTCGTGCTCTTGCCCGAGCCGAAGAAGCCGGCCACGACGACGAGACCGGCGCGGCTCCGCGCGAACGAGCCGACCTGCTCCGGCAGATCGATGGCATCGAGCTGCGGCGGTGATTCCGGCACCGGACGGAACACCAGCGAGTGCCGGCCGCCAGCCTCGGCGATGGTGACGCGGTAGCGCGAGCCGCTGCGCGCGACGTAGAGGATGTCGACATGGCCGTTGCTGGCCAGGCGCGCCCGGTGATCGGCGAACGACATGTCGCGCGTCAGTTCTTCGACGTCGGCCGCTTGCACCGGCACCTCGTCACCGGTCACGAACCGTCTCTGCACGCGCATGGCGGGCGCACGTCCTGGCACGAGATGCAGCGCCGACGCGCCGACGCGCGACATTGCCACGAGCAGGGTTTCGAGTCGTTTCTGATCCACGGTTCACCTAGGGGGTCGGTTGCAGTTCGCGGGTTCGTTCGAGCATCCAGGCCTTTTCCTCGGCACGTGCAAAGGCATCCTCGAGGCGCAAGAGCCCGGCCGTCACGAGGTCGAGCATGCTGCGATCGAGCGAGTGGCCGCAGCGGCTGCCATCGGTGCGCAGCAAGAGACTGATGTCGCCGAGGTCGCCGCCGCGAACGACTTCGCGCACCGCGTCGTCGACGACGAGCAATTCGGTGGCGGCCACGGTGCCGAGGTGGTTCACATCCGGCAGCATGTGCCGGACGAGCACCGCGCGCAGGACCGCGGCCAACGACCGGCGTACGCGCGTGAGATCGTAGGCCGCGTAGAAGTTGAGGATGCGGATCAAGGCCGCGGTCGCGCTGGTCGCATCCAGGTACGCGATCACCATGCGGCCGCCTTCCGCGGCGCGCAACGCGATGTCGAAGGCCTCCGGACTGCCGGCGTCGCCGATCACCAGTACATCCGGGTCCTCGCGCACGACGCTGCGCAGCGTCTCCGCTCGGGAGGCCGTCGAGATGCCGTAGCGCCGACGCACGACCAGAGCCCCCGTCGCGGGCAGCGCCACTGGCTCGTCATCGACCACCACGACGTACTGCTGGGGGTCGCTCGCAGCGACCTGCACCAAGGGTGCCAGGACGTCCGCCCGGCCGATGCCGCGCTGACCGACCACTAGCACCAATCCCCTGCCCCCACGCACGAGCTCCACGAAGGCACCGGGCAAGCCAGCCTGATCGGGCGTCAGCGCTTCCTTGCCGACCAGCGTCACGCGGACCGCCACCCCTTCGAACTGGCGGAAGGCCGTGGCCGAACCCCAGGCGACGCCTTCGACCTCGATCGGTCGAACGACGAAGTGATGATCGGCCAGTTCTTCGAGGACCTCGCTGCCCATGGTCGCACGCACGAAGTCCCAGACCTCCGGGCCCCGCAGGACGTGCCCGGTCAGTTCGCGCCAGTCGGTACCGACGCGGATCCGGACCGAGCGGCCCTCGCTGACGACCATCTCGCTGGCCCCGTTCGCGCGGGCAGCAGTCAGCAGGCAGCCGCTGTCGACACTGTCCGCACCGACGCTCGCGGCCCGCGCTTCCCAGCGACCGCGCTGCAGATCGAGGACCTGCTGCAAGGCGGCGTGGGTGAGCAGCCCCTGCTCGACCAGGATCTGCCCGATTGGCCGGGCGCCGCCCGCCAGGGCCTGGATCGCCAAGCATCGCTCGAGCGCCGTTTCATCGACGATGCCACCTTCGAGCAGGATCGCGCCCAACCGGATTTCATCCATTCGCCTACTTTGCCTCCGCGTCCTGGCATCGGCCACACGGGCGGCACGGCTTGAGTGCGAACGGTCGGCCGGGCTTCAGCTCTGGCGACGAACGCCGGCGGCCGCGAGTTCTGCCGCGAAGGACCGCGCGGTCAGGCGGCTCTGCGCGGCCACTTGACGCCAGCGATGCAAGGCACCGGGCCGATCCCCCGCCGCTTCGGCGATCATCGCCAGCAGCAGGTTGCCCAGCATGGCATCCCCCAGGTGGAGCAGTTCCCGATCCGACTCGGCGGGTACCACGGTCGGCACCGGACCGGTTCCCAGTGGCGCCAGCAGTGCCTGGTAGGCAGCACGGTCCTCCAACACCACCGCCGCGAGCAGGCCCGCCCAGCGGTGGGCAACCGACTGGCTGTGCAGCGCACCCTCGATCGTGATTCGCAACATGCGACGCCGCTCGTCCCCGTCGAGGTCGCCGTCGGCGAGCAGCAGGATCGCACCGTCCACGTCGGGGCTCGGGTACATGCTGCGGAGCCCGGATCCGACGATCACGGTCACGGCCACCAGGAACCCTGTCAGCGGCAGCGTGAAGACCCGTTCGCGGCGCACAGGCACCGGGGTGCTGCCGTTGGATGGTGCCGCCAATGGCGAAGACATGGGTGCGGACAGTGTCGCCGGCCGCCGTGCTCTCTGGCAACGCCAGAGTGATGGCTCGCCTGCTTCGGCCGTCATCGCCGTCGTCACGCGGGGCTTCCTGGATTGGAAAAACGTGCTAGACTGCGCGCACAAAAATCGCGCGGTCAGAGCCACACGGAACCCAGCCGTTCCCCCCGATCGTTCCGGTCAGCCCATGTTGCGCAGAAACGCATTCTAGGGCGAAAGGGAGCGGCTCTGACCGCATCAGGATCTCCACATGGCATCGAAACCACCCAAGCGCCCCATCAAGAAAACCAAGCCCAGGCCCGGCCCGATCAAGAAGGCCATCGGTGCTACCAAGGCGCGGTCAGCAACGACTCCGTCGGCGGCGCGGGCCAAGGCCCGCAGCCCGGTTGCCCGACCGACCTTCGTGCCGCGAGCAGTCGCCAACCTCGACGACGACGACGTCTTGATGGCCCACGGTGGCGGTGGTGGCGGCTTCGGCCGTTGCGGCGGTCGCCTGCTCTCCAGCCGCCTCGAGCAGCAGCTGTGCAACCGCCTTGGCATCGCCGGGGTCGTGCACAGCCACAGCCCGCGTCATTACGAAGTGCGCTACGAGGAAGGGCTGGTCGCGGCGTATGCCCCGATGATCGTGCTGCGCGGCCGCGGCCGGGAAGGCAAGGGCGTCGTCATCGAAGCCATCGACGAAGCGACGGCCCCGATCCTGCGCAAGGTGATCGCGTTCCGCGGTCAGTACGGCCAGGAGTTCTACGTCATCCTGGTGGCCACCGACGAAGTGCTCGATGAGGTACCGCTGGCCTCCTACGACGAGTCCTGCCCGTCGACGAACGTCAACACGCTGATCGCGCGCCTGGCGGAGTAAGCCCGCGAGTAGGCCCGCCAGTAGGCCCGCCAGTGGTCGCGCGGCCGGTCCCGAGCGCCGCCGATCGGAGGCGGCGCGGTGCCATGGCTCCTTGATGCTGGCGGCAGAAGGGCTTGGCTAGTATCGTACCTCGCCCTTTTGACCGCCAACCCCCGACCCAGGGTCACGACGTTGACGACCGATCTCGTCCATCTCGCGCGCTCCCTTCAACTCGACTCCCTCGAAGCCGCATGGGGTCAGGCCGCGAAGGCCCCGCGCGCCGAGGACACCGGCCGCTACGCCACCGCCATCGACCTCCTGTGCGACCAGGACATGGCCAGCAAGGCGCTGGGCATGGCAACTGTCATGATCGACGCGTTGAGCGCGTGCAACGAGATCGACGCCGCCATGGAACTCGGCTTCCGCGTCATGCGGCGCAGCGCCCATAACGACGCCCTCACCAAGAACGTCGTGGCGCTGATCGAGAAACGCTACGCCGAGGAAGAATGGCTGCCCGTGCTGAAAGCGCGCGCCGGTCTGCTGACGGCGTCGAGCGTGCCGGCGATCCTCGAATTCGACCGCCTGCGGCGCTTCACCAAGGGCTACGTCGTCTACCACGCGGCCGGATGGGGTGAGGGTTGCATCGAAGGCTTCGCGGCGGCGACGCAGGAAGTGACGGTCCACTTCGCGACCGGCCGGCGCGAGGCCTTCCCGCTCGACACCCTGCTCTCACGCTTCAAGCCGCTCGACGTCAACGATCTGCGCGCCATGAAGCTGCTCGCCATGGACAAGCTGCGCGAGGAGGCCGAACGGGATCCCAGCGCCCTGCTGCGCCGCACCGCCGTGCTCTACCGCGGCACGATCACGAGCCTGCAGGTGAAGAACGAGCTGTCGCCTGCCGTCATCTCCGAAAAGGATTGGCCCTCGTTCTGGCGGCGCGCGAAGACGGCGGCGGCCAAGGATCCCTGGCTCAAGGTCGCCGGTTCGACGACGCGACCCACCTTCGTGGTTCGCGACAAGCCGGTCGGTCTCGTCGAAGAAGCCACGACCTCCCTCACCCACCAGAACGATCTCGGCCAACGCATCGGGGTGCTGCGCGACTACCTGGCGCGCTGCGAAGACGAGGAGGTGCGCGCGCAGATCCTGAGCCTCGCGACGAAGACCGTCGAGAGCGCGATCGCCGAGAAGAAGGCCACCCATGCGCACATCCTCGACGGGATCCTGTACCTCGAGGAGCATGGTCTGCGCGCTTCCATCCCGGCGGCCAACGAACTGCGCGCGCTGCTGGTCACGGAGGACGGCACCCTGCACCCGACCGCCATCGACCGGCTCGCCACGCAGGCCTCGCGCGAACACGCCGTCGAATTGTTGCCGGCGGCGCTGGGTGTGAACTGGGCCGACCAGTGTGCCGTCCTGCTGGCCGAGTGGCCAAACTCGGTACTCGAACGGGTCGTCGACAAGCTCGTCGCCAGCGGCAATGGCGTGTTGTGCTTGCCGCTCTGGGACAAGGTCGCGCCCTACCCGAAGCGCTTCCCGTTGCTCACCTACCTGCTCGGCAAACTCTACGGCGACGGCGTCTTCGACAAGGCCGCACAACGTCCAGCACCGGTCGCCGTCGGCCGCGTGCTGCTGCACCTGGGCCGCATCCTCAACGAGGACCGCAAGAAGAACCAGATGCACAGCCGCCTGCTGGGCCGCCTGACGAGCCTGCTCTCGGGCAAGCGCGGTCTCCTGCACCGCGCCATGGACGGCATCTCGCGCGACGACCTGTCGCACTACGTCGGCATCCTGAAGCGCTCCGGCGAGGACTTCCCGCAGGACATCGTCGACATGATCGACCGCGTCGTCGCCGACCACTACCCGGACCTGCATGCCAAGCCCGAGCTGCCGTTCTGGGAGAAGGACAACATCTTCACGACCCGCGAGGGCATGCGCCGCATCAAGGACGACTACCGCACGTTGGTCGAGGACAAGATCCCGGCCAACTCCAAGGCGATCGGCGCCGCAGCAGCACTGGGTGACCTCAGCGAGAACAGCGAGTGGGAGTCGGCGATGGAGGAGCAGCGCAACCTCACCGGCCGCGCCCAGGACATGGACCAGCAGGTCCGCAGCGCGCGCCTCATCGAAGAACAGGACGTGCCCACCGATCGGGTCGCCCCAGGCACCAAGATCACCCTCGTCGAAGAAGTCAGCGGCAAGAAGCTCGTCTACCGCGTGCTCGGCCCGTGGGACGTCGTCGACGATCACACGATCAACTACCTGGCACCCATCGCCCAGGGTCTGCTCGGCAAGGGTGTCGGCGAGCAGAGCGAGATCCCGGCTCCGAGTGGCCCGGTCCGCGTTCGCATCGAAGCCATCGAACGCATCGTGTGAGTGCCTGCCCCCAACCGTTCCGGTTCGACCTAGGCACGGGGGAGAACCTGGTCGGCGACGA